>CAYRFY010000004.1:21951-25075 GCA_964423635.1 uncultured Armatimonadia bacterium
TCAGCGGGCAGCAACTGGGACTGGAGCAAGAAAGGCTGGGCCTGCAACGCAACTCGCGCGTCGATGAGCCTGGCCATGCACATCGCGGGAGTGCATCAAGCACAAATGCTCGACTGTGTAGTGAAAGAGGAAGGCCAGGCAATCTGGCCCGTCACATAGTGGAGGCTACTGTTCCGCTATTCCTTCTCGAACTTACCTCTCAACCACTCGTAGATTTCGCGTTGTTGTTCGCGAGATGCTCTACGAATCTGCGTCAGGATACGGATGGTTGGTAGGGATACCAGCAAGTTACTCCGTCCCGCATTGCACGCAGAACAACATACTCGCAGGTTTGAGTCATCTGAAGGCCCGTCGGGATCAATGTGGTCGATGTGCAGCGTCACACGACGTTGAGGGTTCAGCGGATCTTCGTCGCCCGGCCCACGGCCACACATCTGGCATGTGTAGCCATTGCGCTCCAGTATCCGTGCCCTCGTCTGTGCATCGATTGTGTGAGAGATACGAGGCAGACGCTTCTTGCTGACCAGGACATACTCACCCGGCTTCAGGTCCTCGCAATCCACATAGGTGTGGATCTGCATACCCTCGTCGCCCCGCAGTTCTCTCACGCGCCGGGCCCACTCGCTGATCCCCGCAACGCTCTGTAGCACGTCCTTCCCCACAACTTCGCCCACATGGTCGTCGAAGAACTCACGCAGCTTGTCTCGGGCAGACTTGCGACCCTGCGACGCCTTAGCCATCGACAGACTCCCTATCGGCCTGAGCAAGCGTAACGAGGACTGCGCGGGCCACTTGATATGCAAGTTGCGGAGGCACGGCTTCGCCGATCTGCCTGGCAACCTGTATCTTCGTGCCCTTGAACTTGAAATCCTCCGGGAACGACTGCAGACATGCGGCTTCCCGATGCGTAATAGGTCTGTGCTGCTCGGGATGCAGATAAGTTCCCTTTTCGGGTTTGAAGAACTCTGTCCGGATCGTCAGAGCGAGCCCATCCCACTCGAGCCGCCCGAACACGTCGGTGCTTCCCGACTTCTTGCGTTTCCAGCACTCGGGAGCCAGATCGGAGCGCTTGGCCAAGAGGTCAAACCGATTCCCGCCGGGGGGGATCTGCTTGTATCTCTCCAATGACTTCTGCGTGGGATTTCGTCCAATATGCCACTCAACATCAGGAGTAGGGTCCGCCGGGAGATGACCAATGGCGTCCCGTACGGTCACTCTCTCGTCCGAAGGCGGAGGCAGCATCGGCTTCCCCACCCGGCTGCCGATACAGAAGGCTCTTCTTCTTTTCTGAGGAACTCCGTGTTCTTCAGCTTTGAGAACGCCCGCGATCCATCCGGTGTATCCTAGGTTGTAGACTCTCTGTTTGTACTGGTGGAACTGCTCCGAACGGATGAATTCGGGAACGTTCTCGGTGACGAATACTTTGGGCCGCAGAAGCTCAACGACACGCATGAAGGACTGCCAGAGCTCGTTCATCTCGGAGTGTTGTTCGAGACGTCGGTTCGTGGCCGACATCTTGCCCAGCGGTGAGAAGCCCTGGCACGGGGGACCACCTATGACAACGTCCACGGTTCCCAGACTGATACTGCCCTGTTCGAGCGCATCAATGAACTCCTGGATCGGTCCGCGCCACACAGGGCACAGCAAGTTGGCCTCATGCGTATCTAGAGCCGCATCGTTGATGTCCACCCCATACAACGGCACGAATCCCGCCCTGGCAAAACCCGAAGAAAGCCCACCACAGCCACAGAATAGGTCGATGAATGTTGGGGAACTCGTCATGACTTCGCTTGCGTCCTTCGGTAGAGACATCGCGTCGCTATAGGGCAACTCGAGCAGTCTGGATTGCGCCGGCATATCTCCCTCCCCAAGTCCAGTAGTCCCCACTCAGTCAGTTTCGCGGCGTCCGATACTTCGGCGATGCGATCCGACAGGTTCCATAGATAGGCCACGGTGCCGGGTCTCTGAGGGGGATCGGGGCATCCTTCAAAAGCTCTGACCAACACCCTCGCCACATTCACGTCCAGCACTCCCACGGGCTCGTCCAGTGCAAAACATCGAATGGCCCTGGCGATGTAGCGTCCCACACCGGGCAGAGCAAGCAACTGCTCTTCGCTTCTGGGGACTCGTCCCCGATGCTTGGCCCCGATCACACCCACTGCGTCGAGGAACGTATGGCTTCTGTGCGTAAGCCCGAGAGGTATCAGGGAGCGAAGCACCTTCTCGCGCTCCGCACAGATGAGCCGCTTCAGGCTCGGGTACTCGCGCATGAATGCGGGGTACACGTTCGCTACCTGGACTGCGCCGGTGCGCTGCAGGAAGAACTCCGCAACAAACACCCTGTAGGCAGTGCAGCGTGAGCGCCAAGGGAACTTTGGATGTGATACGTCAACAATGCCTGCGCAGGCTTCGGCCACCGAGCGCAGTCTGCGACGGTCTATTCGTTGCGTCACAGTGAAGGCCGCCACCGTTCGCACCCCAGTCACGCTGCGTCGCGCAACGGTGTCCTGGAGTGGCGACACGGCTCCCTCTTCCGGTAGTTATCCTATCAAACATCTATTCGAGTGTCAATCACATCATGTGCCGTTCCCGTAGCGGGCAGCACCGCTACCCCTCCTGCTTGTCCTCCGGCTGCGTTGCCTCGTAGGTGGCGGTCTCGGCCGGTTCGGCGACCACCGGCGGTGCCGGAGGCGACTCGGGCGCGGCCTCAGCGGCCGCAGGCGGAGCGCCCGGATTGCCGTAGATGGTGACCTTCGGAATCAGCAGGCCGTTGTTGAACGTCCCCATCGCCACATGGCCGCCGGCGATGGGCTCCGGGTCTTCGTATTGCAGGATCTCGTGGCCCTCCCAGTACAGTGAGACCACGCTTCCGTGCTTGGCGGCGCTCACCGTTGTCCAGTCATTGTGCAGGCCGCCCTGCGGCACGGCGAACTGGGTCTCCGCAACAACCTGCCCGTTCTTGAGGATCGCCGTCCACTTGTTCTCCCTGGCCCCGAACAGGAACCGGTAGCCGCTCTGGATGTCGCCCGGAGTGGTGCACAGGCCCATGTAGATGTCGCGGAGGACCTCCTGCTTGCGGTTCTCGCCGGGGATGTCCACCATCTTGGCCCCGACGAACATGTCC
>CAYRFY010000004.1:25085-33823 GCA_964423635.1 uncultured Armatimonadia bacterium
GCTGATCGCCGCTGAAGAACTCCTTGTTGGTTGTCCAGGCTTCCTTCTGGTCCCAGCCCGAGAACCACGTCCAGCCGGGGGAGCAGGACCAGCGGCTGGAGACCGCCCAGGTCCCGCACTCGGTGACCCAGTCCGTGGCCGCGGTATCGAAGGTGTAAACGCGCACATGGGTGGTCTCGATCCGGGTATCGTCGGGGTTGAGCTGTGTGCCGGTGAGCTTGATCCCCACGCGCCGGACGTCCAGGGGCTCAGGGTCCTGGTAGGTGAGCACAGCAGCACCATCCACACGCAGCACCAGCGCCGCGCCCATGCGTGCCACCTCGGCCTCGAAGGCCGAGCGGACCGCGGAGATCCTGGTGACCCCCTCGGCGACCTTCTGGCCCTGCCTGAGGATCTCAAGCGGTGTCTCGGTCTGACCCCAGGTGCGGTTGAGGCGCACCTCGTAGCCGGCGGCCGGGTCCTGACCGTCGCCCACGAAGAGCGAGACCACGGTATCGGGAGCGCCGTGCTGCTCGCGTACCCCGACTTTGGCCACCACATCGCCCATGAACTCGCCCCGATGCCAGTGAAGCAGCAGATCGTCGGGATCGGCGACGAGGAAGTTGGCCTTGCCCGCCCAACTGTGGCGGTC
Organism: uncultured Armatimonadia bacterium; assembly: GCA_964423635.1. Classification (GTDB taxonomy): domain Bacteria; phylum Armatimonadota; class Zipacnadia; order Zipacnadales; family JABUFB01; genus CAYRFY01. The sequence continues at coordinate 25,717 of CAYRFY010000004.1, forward strand.
GATGATCCCGGCGAAGCTGGGGGTGAGGTCATCTACCAGGTGCAGCTCGGGCTCCACCGGCATGGCTCCGAGGCCGCGGAAGGTGGCGGCCGCTTCGCCGTCGACGAACATCCCCACGCGCCCCCAGCGGGGCCCCTCGTCCATCAGGTCGAAGTGCGTGTGACCATCCACCGCGACCTGGATGTGCTCGTCGACGCCGCGCACCTCGATATGGCGCTCCACGGTGGCTCCGCCTGGCAGGAGGGTCTCGGCGACGACAATGTCGCCGTTGTCCAGGGTCGGGCGCAGAAGCTGCAGCTTCGTCTGGCCGTCGCCTTCCGGAACCAGGTTCACCAGATAGTAGCTGCGCGGCCCCTGATAGCGGAAGAACAGCCCCGCCTGCGGGGCATTGCCGGGACGGACCTGGCCCCAGCAGCGGTAGGCGTACTTGCCCACCCACGGTGAGAGCACTCTTGCGGCCGAGTTGCCTTTGACCGAGACCGCTCCGGGCTGTTCGGCGCTCGACTCGCAGACGCCCCGGTCCACCAGCCAGCAACTCGCCGCGCCGTCTCCCTGGCAGGTGCGGGGCATCGCTTCCCAGGGGGTCACGACGACATCATCGAACAGGGCGGTGCCCGCTCCGACGAGGAGGCCAACCTGGCCGGTGCCCCGGCTCTCGTCAATGCCCTCAACAACGGTCTTGCCGTCGATGAGCCCCTGCACGTAGCCGCCGGAGATTCTCACGCCGATCTTGGCCCACTGATCCCAGATGCACTCGCCGCGGCCGGCGGCGATGGCTGAGGTCTCGCCGTCCTTGTGCACGATGAGCAGTGGCACCGGCATGCCGCCGGGCTGCTTGGCCACCGGCACACGGTACTCGATGTAGTTGTCGGGGTCCTGGTAGTCGCAGACCATGCCGACCCAGTCGGCGGTCGGGCACACGGAGGCCTCGGCGGCGTAGTCGTCCCAGAACCAGGAGCCCACCACGGCGATGGCGTCACCGTCGTCCCCCGCGGTGGCCTCGTAGCGGAAGGGATTGGCACTCTGGCTGACCTCGCCCGCCTCGCGGTCGCCCTTGTCCTGCTGCACGGCCCATGTCCCCAGCGGGGCCTCCCAGTCGCTCTCTTCGTCGGCGGTACGCATGAACCCATCCGAGAACTCAACGGCTATCGCCGGTTGACAGGTGCCATCGGCGATCCCTCTGGAAGCCACGATGCCCTCCTGCTCGGGGCCGTCGCAGGCCGTGAGCCTCGGAGTGCCGTCCACGCGCACCAGTACCAGGCCGTGGCGACGGCGGACATGCACGGTGTGGTCGCCCTCGGCCAGGTCCGTCAGCGGCGCCGTGGCCACCGAGGTCTCCCGGCCCTTCTCGACGCGCACTACGCTGACTGCGGCCCCGTCAAACCGCACCGCCCGGTACCAGTCGGCGTTCCAGTAGGAGGCCACTACCTCGGCCTCGGCGCCGTGGCCTATCGTGCCTTCGAGGTCGAAATCGCCGGCCTGCTGCGGGTCGTCGTCCCAGACCTCGTAGCCTTCGGGGGGAGCGGCGAGCTCCTCGCGGCCGGGACGCTTCCTGGTGCTGATCTCCGGGTCTTTGCGGGAGGTGAGTAGCTCCGAAGGTTCGATGCTCTCCAGCGACCAGCGCGGCACCAGCTCGCCATTGCTGCACAAGCGCAGGGAGTTCACGATGGCGGGGGTGAACAGCGGGCCGGACAGCGCCTGCGAAAAGCCCATCATCGAGCCCACGTGAAGCCACCAGCCCTGGCCATGGCGAAATAAGATCATCGCCGGCGAGCCCTGATTGCCGTCAAGGAAGACGCCCTTGGTGTCATCGTGGGCGCCCTCGTCGGTGAAGCGGGCCAGGACGTAGGTCTCGGGGCGATCGGGAGGAGGGACAATGGAGTATGCGGGACGACGGCTCTGACTGATGGTCCTGGCCTCGGCGAAGCCTGCATAAAGCGGGCCCTCGCCGGGGACGTAGCGCACATTGGGCCCTTTGCCCTGGGAGATGCGCTTGCCGGGCAAGGCAGCTTCGCTGGGGGCGACGGCAAGCTCGGTAATGGCGATGCCGCCCTGGGCGACAAACTGCTCGATGGCGGCAGACATCGCCGCTGCGCCCTGGAGCGGACTGGCCAGAATCACGACCTGGAACTGCTTGAGGTATTCGGGGTCGGCGGCCTTGCGCTCATCCAGGCGCTCCCGGGGCAGGCCGTACTTGCCCAGCATTCCCCAGTGCCCATTGCAGTAGGAGCCGGCCACCCCGATGCGCCAGGGGCGCGTCTGGGCCGCGGGCTGAGCCCATGCGGCGGTCGTTGCGACAAGAAGAGAGACAAGGAGCGACAGGGCAAGCATCTGGCGGCAGTACATTGGCGAGACCAGCCTCCGCGGGTGCCACAAGCGACCCATAGCGCAACGCCCGGAGCAATCGAGGATCGTGCTCCGGGTGCGCGGTGGTCCTGGGGTCGGGCGGGCTGCTTCGTGCGTCCGAGGAAGCGGCGGAGATAGGCCGCCCCTCCCCCGCTCCAAGAAGGACGCCCGGAGCGACGGCAAGTTCCATCAAGTCTGCCCCAAGGGGCTACCAGACGGGAACCAGGTCCTGCGGGATGCACACCCGCACGGTCTGCAGGGGGTTCACCACCTGGCTGATGCGTACATCGCACACCGTGCTGAGCAAGACGGCGGCCACCGAGTCCTTCACATCCAGCCTGGAGATGAGGAAGTCCCGTCCCCGCAAGAGCGCGGCCTCCACCGCCGCGTCCAGGTCCTCACCCGAGGCCACCACCGCCCAGTGGGCCGGTGTCCGGATCACCGGGCAGTCCGCGATTCTCCCCTTCATTACCTGCACCCGTGCCGTGACCTCCCCGGCGATCTCAACTCCCTGTCCCGCCGCCTCCCCATCTCCCTGCAGGGCATGCAGGTCGCCCATGGCCAGCATCCCTCCGGCCTCCGCCACGGGGAGAAACACGGTGCAGCCCGCTTTCACATCCGGGGTGTCCAGGTTGCCTCCGTGGTCGCCGGGAGTGCTGTTGGGTACCGGGTCGCCCACCGGCGAGACGCCGATCACCCCGATCACCGTGTCCACGGGGCGCAAGACGCCGCCGGGTAGCTTCGCCCGGCCGTCGAGGATGTCCACCGGCCAGCCGCGTACGTTCTTGCCGTGGCGGTCGGAGCCGAAGATTAGCCCCCGCGAAGCGATGGAGATACTCTCAATGGAGACCACCAGCATATCCCCCGGCAGGGCACCTTTCACCGCCACCGGCCCTGTGGCCGGGTTGCAGTACCCCGACTGTACGCTGTCGGTGGTCAGCTCCTCGCCCTCGAGGCTAACCTGCCCGTCGTAGCAATCATTGGTGTGAAACACCACGGTCTCTCCGGGGTCCACCGTGACGGCCGGCTCCAGCCCGCGGGCGAAACTATAGATCTTGCGGTCTCGGGTAACCTGAACGGGCACGGCAATCACCTCACAGTCCGAGGCTGGCACGGTGCGTGCTGATTCGCCGACGGCAGGCGGCAGTCCTGCCTCAGACCGCGGAGCATCAGGCCGGGAGAAGGAGTCCAGCCCACGCGCCGGACGGTGGCGGACCGCCGGCGGCCAGGCAGGAAACCGGCACGTCCACAGGGAAATGTAATGAGTCATTGTAAAACGGGCGGCACCCAAAGCCGGTCCGCGATGATCCCCGAACAGACTTCCCCACGGAGGCCGAAGCCCATGAGTCTATTCCCGAGCAGACCTGCCGTGCCCATCGTCGCACTTATCCTCCTGATCGCCGGCTCCACCACGGTCCACGCCGAGAGCCTCCCGCTGGCGAAGAACTCCTCCTCAAGGTACACCATTGCCGTCGCCGCCGACGCCTCGGCACCCGAGAAGCACGCCGCCGAGGAGCTGGCCACCTACCTGCGTCAGATCACCGGGGCCCGGTTTCCCGTTCGTGCCCCGGAGAACGTGGGACGGCGCCCCATGATCGCGGTGGGGCCGGGGGCGGCGCGCTACGTGGCTCCGAAGCTGTCTCTGGCCAAAGCAGACCTGGGCGACGACGGGATCGTGATGAAGACCCTCGCGCCGAACCTGGTTCTCACCGGTGCAGAGGGCTCCAGGCGCGGGACCTTGTATGCGGTATACAGCTTCCTGGAGGATGTCCTGGGAGTGCGTTGGTGGACGGAGACGGCGTCCCACGTTCCCCATCGCCCCAGTCTGACAGTGGAGCCTCTGGATGTCAGGTACGTCCCTGCCTTGCCGTATCGGGAGGCGCTCTACAATACGCTCAGAGGCCGCGGGCTGGAGAACGGCGCCGGCCGCACGAAGTTCGTCGTGCGGCAGAAGTACAACGGCCACTTCAACGCCATCCCCGCCGAGTGGGGCGGCAGCTACTATCTGATCGGCTGGTGCCACACCTTCGACCTCTTCCTGCCGCCGAGCAAGTACTTCAAAGACCATCCCGAGTGGTATGCACTGGTCAACGGCGAGCGCAAGGGTGAGCACTCGCAGCTTTGCTGCACCAATGACGAGATGATCGCCGAGCTCAGCAAGCAGGTACTGGCCTTCATCGCACAGCGCCCGGATGCCGGCATCATCTCGGTGGCTCAGAACGACTGGGGCAACAACTGCCGCTGCGACAAGTGCCGGGCGCTGGACGAAGCCGAGGGGTCGCCTTCGGGTTCGCTCTTGTACTGTGTGAACAAGGTGGCCGAGGCGGTGGAGAAGGAGTACCCGGATTTCCTGGTGGAGACGTTGGCCTACCAGTATACCCGCAGACCGCCCAAAAACCTGCGCCCGCGGGACAACGTGATCGTGCGACTGGCCGTCATCGAGCGCTCCGCCCCTCAGCCCATCGACAGCAGGATGAACCGCTCGCTGATGGCCGACCTGAGAGCCTGGAAGGCCGCGGCGCCAAACCTGTTCATCTGGGACTACACCGCCAACATGACGGGGGCCTTCACCCCGCACCCCAACCTGCCCGTCTTCGCCCCCGATATCCGCACCTACGTGGACAGCAATGCCAGGGGCATCTTCTTCGAGGGCAATCACTATGCGGGAGAGGCCCGGGGCGACTTCGATGAGCTGAAGACCTACCTCATGGCGCAGATGCTGTGGGACCCCAGCCGCGATGAGAAGCGGATCGTCCGTGAGTTTTTGAACGGCTACTACGGCGCCGCGGGGCCGATTCTCAGCCGCTATCTGGACCTGCAGGTGAACGCGGCGCGAGACGTGCGGCTGCCCTCGTGGTCGGCGGGCCCCGATGCCGGGTGGCTCGACCTGGCGGCGATGAACCGGGCGACGAAGCTCTTCGACGAGGCCGAGCAGGCGGTGGCCGACGATGCTGAACGGCTCCACCGCGTACGGCGTGCGCGGATCCAGCTCGACCACCAGTGGCTGCGCGGATACCTCAACTACCGGCTGCAGGCCGAGGACGGCGGCCGCGAGTTCCTGGGACCGCAGGACATCGCGGCGGCGACGGAGGAGTTCATCTCCCGCGTGCGGCGGTACGAGAGCGAGAACATTCGAGTGGACGGGACCCAGAGCCTGGAGCAGTTGGCCGCCGCGCTGCGCCTGCGCGCAGAGAGCATGACCAACCCGCCCGAGCTGCCGGCGATGCTTCGCGACGTGCCTGCCGCCCGCATTGTGGACGCCCAGGAGTGTGACTTCCGGCTGGCGAGCGGCGCCGCCATCGCTCCGGACGCCCCGGCCTCCAATGGGTTCGCGGCCAAGATGGACCCGGCGGTGCTGAGCTGGTCGGTACAGTACCACGGCATCGGCCCGCAGATCCCGCCGGGCCGCTGGCACGTGTATGCCTCGGTGCGCTGCGAAAAGGTCAAGGATAGCGGCGTGGCCTTCACCGCAGGAGTCTACGACGCAGGAGCCGCCAAGAACCTGCTGGGCCTGTCGGTGAACCTCGAGGATCAGGGGCAGGCGCAGGACGTGGACCCCAACGTCGCCACGCAGACCACCGTCACGCCGCCCGAGGGTGCAGGCGATGAGCAGTACCACCTGTACGACCTGGGCGCCCACGACCTCAATGGCCAGACCTATGTCTGGTTCGGCACCACAGGTGGAGTGAGCCCGGATAACGTCAAGGCGATCTACGTGGACCGGGTGATACTGGTGCGGGAGTAGGGGCGACACGTCGGCTTTGGGACGGACGCGCCCGGCCCCGCCGCTGAGCGGGGCCGGCACCACCGCGAGAACATCATGAGGTGACAAAGATGCCCGGTGTACAGGCCGTTGACCTGCACTTTTCAGACGGCAATGACCGCACCTGTGTGTGGGAGACGGACCACATTCAGATCATGCGCATCCGCCTGGCCGTGGGGGAGCAGCTTCCGCACCATGACAGCAACTCCCACGTGCTCCTGCTGCCCATGGCCGGAACGATTCGGCTCGTCACGCCGGAGGCGACGGAGGTATTCTCGGTGGGCGAGAGCTGTAGCGTGCCCTTCGAGACGCCCATGGATGTCAGCAATGGCGGAGACGAGCCGGCGGTCTTGCTGGTGGTCAAGACGCCCCACCCGCGGCAGATGAAGTGACGCCGGCATCGGGGGTACCGCGCCACGTGGGGCGCCGTTTTGGGGCGCCGGCCTGTACCGCGCCATCGCCCATCTGTAGGGCGCGGGCCTGTACCGCGCCACGTGGGGCGGCGCTGTAGGGTTCTGCCGCCGAAGGAGGTCGATCCGCCATGAGTCGCGCTGTACGTCTGGCCACGTGCCAGCCTCCGGCCCCGACCGCGGGGCGTGCGCGGGAGGTGATCGTGGCACGCGCCTTGCAGCTTGCCTACTCGGCGGCGGAGATGGGGGCCGACATCATCTGTCTGCCCGAGTCACTCAATGTCGTGGGGCTGACCGACGAGCAGGCCCGTGCCGAGGCCGCAAGGAGCGCCACCTTTGTGGTTGACTTCCAGTCCCTGTGCTCCCGCCACGGAACCTATGCCGTCGTGCCGGTGATCCACTGCGCCGGGGCGAAGGTCACCAACACCGCCTTCCTCCTCGGGCGCGACGGGAGCATCGTGGGCTCCTACGATAAGGTACACACCACGGCCACCGAGCGCGAGACGCTCGAGGTCAGCGCGGGGGATCACTACCCCGTCTTCGACCTGGACTTCGGCCGGGTAGGGATCATGACCTGTTACGACGGCTGCTTCCCCGAGCCGGCTCGCATTCTCGCTTTGCAGGGGGCCGAGATGATCCTGTTCCCATCCCTGCAGCGGAGCTACACCGAGACCCATCTGGACCTACAGGTACGCGCCCGGGCATTCGACAACTTCCTCTACGTGGTAAGGAGCAGTTACGGCACCGAGCCAACTGACGTGTGGGAGCCGGGCGTGATGGTGGGCAAGAGCTGCATCGTCGGACCGGACGGCACCGTCCTGGCAGACCTGGGCCGCGCCACCGGCACCGTGGTGAGAGAGGTCGATCTGGACGCTCCGGAACGGGGCCGCGTCAGCCACGGTGGCAAGGTGGGCGTGGTACGCGACATGCGCCTGGCCGATCGGCGCCCCGAAACGTACGGGGTGATCTGCCGCCCGAGCACTGAACGTCGCTGAACCAGGGGAATTGCTGCCTGCCCCGAGTCCTTTTGCCCCATCGATGCAACCCAACCCAGGCCCAATACGTAGACCACATCCGGACGGGTTCAGAACAGGATCAGGTAAGGGTCAACGCCGCCCCTCCTCCGCCCGACATTACAATTCGCTCATAATCGCGGCATCGGGGCTATTGGGGGCGCCAAAACGCTTGACACGGTCTCCTGTGCCCGTATAATGGGCGACGTATCCAATGCATTAGACGAATCATGCAAATCATACTAATCATACGCGCCCCTTGTCTCGCAGCCCATGGTGCATTGATGAACCTGTAGCGAGAGGTACTATCCCGATGGCTCGTCCTGACATTGAGGATGCCTTCCATGGGTCGGTGACGGTGGGCGAGCGTGGCCAGGTCGTGATTCCGGCCGTGGTACGCGAGTTGATTGGTGTAACTCCCGGGGAGAAACTGCTGGTATTCGCTCACCCCTCCGGGATGGGCGTGTTGTTCATGAAACTGGAGGGTCTTCAAGATCTGGTGGACAGATTCACTCCACTGATCCGGGAGGCCCAAAGCGCCGGAGCCGAACCCCAGAAAGTGGTCGAAGACAGCG
>CAYRFY010000004.1:33833-34071 GCA_964423635.1 uncultured Armatimonadia bacterium
CCCCTACTCCGCGCCGCAGGGCGCTGGGGTGGGGCCTGGCAGCCTCGATGTTCTGCATTGCATTCGTGTCCACACCCACCCCGGCGGCGGGCCTCAAGCGAGCTCCCCGCACCGCATCGCAGCCATCTTCCGAAGCAGTCACCGAAGCCACGCCACAGGCGACCGAGGACGGTCGCCTACGTCCCACGACCGACGCGCCCCGCAGTCAGGGCGCGCACGTGGTGACGGGTCCCACTTC
>CAYRFY010000004.1:34081-36308 GCA_964423635.1 uncultured Armatimonadia bacterium
ACAGACGACTTTTGACGATCGCGCCCCGACCCCCAGCACGGGCGGGACGAGCGCCACATTCACCACGGGCCAGGGCTACTCGGCCGGCCCCAGGGTTATCATCGGCCCCGGAAGCCCCACTGCTTTGACGGGTGCCGAAGGCATCGCGACGGCATCGACGGATACGGCCGTCGTCACCATTTCCGGACAGTCCGGGGGTCGGTCGCAGGGGCTCTTGCCGTCGGGTACCCACGTAGCCGCCCCGGCGACCACGATGAACTCCGGCGGCGTGCGCCTGATTAGCGGCGCCACGGGAGCGGCCGCCCAACTGCCGCCCCATCTGGGGGTCGCCGGCTCTCCAAGCGCTACGGCCTCTCAGGGCGCGGCTAGTGACGCCCTCGCCGCCTCCGTGGTCTCGACGACCTCGGCCCCTGCGGTGTCCGGCCCTCCCGTGGCCCTCGCGGCCGTGGGCTACACGACGCCGGCGGTGCCGTTCCCCGGCGGACAGGCCGCGCCGCAGACGGTGGCACAAAGCGCCGGGCAGGTGCAGCCCATCCCGTTCCCCGCGCCCGCCGCCCCGCAAACGCCACCGGCGCCCGCCAGTCCGCCTACGGCCTTCCCGACGGCGCCGGCCGCGCAGCAACCGGTGACCGTACCCGGCGCCCAGCCGGCCGTCCCGGCGATTCCCACGCAGACGCAGTGGCCGACGACACCGGTGCAGACGCCCGGAGCCGTCACCCCCGGCGTGGGCTTCCCCACACAGTCACCGACGCCCGCGGGAATGGGGTTCCCCGGGACCGCCGCATCCACGGTCCCCGCCGCCCAGGCGATGCAGGTCACCCCTGAGTCGGCCGCCGAGCTGGCGGTGAAAAACAGCATCGACCTGAAGATCACGGCGACCTCCATCGCGGAGGCCGAGGCTCAGGTGCGCAAGGCCCTGGGTCTTGATGATCTGCGGCTGACGGCCGGTCTGAACTTCGTCCTGCAGCCCGAATCGAAGATGACCGTGGGCGAAATGAGCATCGTGACCGGCAAGTCTTTCGTGGAGTCGGCTTCGCTCTCGGCGGCCCTGCCGCTCTATACGGGCAAGGCCATCGAGCACAGCCAGGAGCTTGCCCGTCGGAGCCTGCGGGCCACCGTCCTGAGCCGCCCCGTGGTCGCCAGGGCGCTGGACTTGACGGCGCGGGAGACCGTTTTCGGTGTGCTTCGGGCCGAGCAATTGGCGGATGTAGCCCAGAAGCAGGCCACCGCGGTTGCCGCCCACCTGGATCTGAGCCGCAAGCTCGCCGACGGCGGCGTGGTGGCGAGGTTCGAGGTCGTTCAGGCGGAGACCGAGTTGTCGCGGGCCCAGGGCGACGTGATCTCCGCCCGAACGGCGGTGGAGACGGCCAAGGCCGCCTTGCGCCGGGTGTTGACACTCCCGCAGGACACGCCGCTAGCTGTGGCTCCCGCCATGAGCTATGACATGCCCACGGTGGACCGGCAGGCCCTGATCGCTCAGGCCCTGCGCGACCGGCCCGAGATCGGCGTGGGCGAGGCAGTCGTCTGCGTGGCCGAGAGCGGCGTGGACGTGGCGGGCACCGCCAACAACCTGAACGTCAACCTGGTGGGCTCGCTGAACCACTCCAACGCCTCCAGCGGGAACGAGTTCAGTTGGCAAGTCGCGCTGGCTCTCGAGAAGACGCTCATGGACGGCAATGCGCAGGCCAGTTCGGTGGACGCGGCCAGGGCGCAGCTTGAGGCCGCCCGGCTCGATCTGGAGAAGACCAGGCACAGCATCGCGCTGGAAGTGACCCAGTATCACCTGGCACTGGACGAGGCCGCCGAGAGCTTGAGGGTCGCGCGACAAGGCGTGGTGGAGGCCGAGGAGCAACTGCGGATCTCCAAGGTCCGCTATGAGAATGGTATTGCTCTGGGTGTCGAGGTTCTTGACGCAGAGACCGCGCTGGCGGCGGCTCGGGTCCAGGTCGTGAACTCGGAGTATAACCTGCAACTGGCAATCGCCCAACTGCGCTCGGCAGTGGGCTGGTGGGGTGGCAGCATCGAGAGTGGGGGCCAATGAAAATGCCGGCGGTTAGTGACAAGACGCGCAGGAGTCTCAGGCGCACTGTGGGCCTGGGGATCGCTTTGACGCTCGCCGTCGCCCTCGTGGCGACGGCGGGTGGTTGTGGCAAGCCCAAGGACAAGGGCAAGGGGAAGGCCGGGGACAAGAGCCAGGAGGGGGTCACCCGGGTCTCGGTGGTCATGG
>CAYRFY010000005.1:0-19712 GCA_964423635.1 uncultured Armatimonadia bacterium
CCGTTCCGGACGTGGGAATGGCGAACTGTGGCTCCAGTGCGGTCATGCATAATGTCAGAACTCCTGACACGCAGCAGTTGCGGGATGTCTGTCTTCGTCATCTCTAACTTCGAAGTGGAGGCGCCAGTCGGTCTCTGGGTAGGTCGGGCAGTCTGAGTTGACGGATGAATAGACATTTATCTCCCGAAATGCTGACCCAGCGAAGCCACTTCTACCAGGGCTTCCTGCCGCCCCCGGTATGGCATGTCAGGAGTTCTGAATGTGAGTGGAAAGCCCGATCCCGCCCTGCGGGACGGTTGCGAACGGCTTTCCGGCCGGAACTGTAGACCCCTCTCGCGACCGTAGCCGGGAGAGGGGTTCAGGCCGACTGGGCCCTATTGCTTGAGCTCTCGCACCATGGCGATGATTTCGCGACGGACGGTCTCCGCCTGGGTGCGGTCCTTGTCCGTCATCCAGCCAATGAGCTGGTTGCCCTCGGTTTCCACCACACGGACCGGTGCCTCGGCCAGCAGCTTCGCGGCCCGATCGAGCAGGGCCCTGTCTCCGCCGGCCGCCTCGGCCTCCTCGATGGCCTTCTTCAGCGTGACGAGATACTCGAAGTCGTAGAGACCCTCGCGGATGGCCTCCATATGCTTGGAGGTCGTGCAGCCGTCGGGCCCCAAGAACTGAGGGCTGTAGCACAGCCCGCCGGCCGCGTACTCGTTCCAAGCCGAGCCGCCGCCGTTGTCGCCGAAGGCCCAGAAATGCCCCATGATCATGTTGTACCGGTAGCAGTCCCATGCCTGGAGGCGATGGTAGCTGTACGGGTCCAGATCGCGTACGGGGCCCGAGCAGCTATAGAAGGCCAGCTTGCGGCCCTCCGCCTGCTGGGCGAGGAATACCTCGGTGAAGGCCTCCGGATTCGCCATCCACATGGGGCGGTTAGGACACAGGATCGTGGACTGCTCCAGGAGCTCGGGAGTCATCTGCCTGGGGTCGCGCCAGGTGGGATCGGTGAAGAGCTGGACCTCGGGCTGCGCCTCCCGGATGACCTTGCTGTAGCTGACGATGAGGTCGTTTTGCTCCTGGTTGTGGGGCTCATCGGCCAGAAGCAGACAGAGCTGCTCGGCCTTGATGTCCAGTGACTTGAGGTGCTCGACCCAGAAGGTGATCCACTCGGCGATCCTCCTGTGGCCCGCCTCGGTATCCGGTACCGGGCTGCTGAAAGCATTGAAGACGCAGTAGTACCGGGCGGTGGGCCAGCGGGAGACCCAGCGGTCCATGGAGGCGGTGCCGGGCGGCTCGGTCATCGAGCCATCGGCGGCGTGGGTGCCGAAGGGCATCACGCCGCTGGTGGCCCACGGGCAGTCCACATGGTACTCGGTAAGGAATGCGACCACCTTGTCCACGTTGTCGTTGGTCACTCCGCGGTGCGGCCCGTCGGTGTAGTCCCAGCCGCCCAAGGAGAGAGTGAGCTCATCGGGAAGCTCCACATCGGCCACGTCGATGCTCAGAGGCACCTCGGAGGCCTCGGCGCCGACGGGCGTCAGGAGCATCGTTCCGGAGAACCGCCCGGCCTGTAGCTTGCGAGAGTCAACATTCAGCCACAGTTGCTGCGTGGTGCCCGCGGGCACCGGCACCGACCAGCCCTGGTCGGTCTTCTGAGCCGGCAGCAGAGCCGAGCCCACCGTGCCGCCGCCGCGCTTGCCCGTCCAGGTGACCACCTGCAGATCGGCCCAGTCGGGGCAGGGGGCCTGAGGCACGCCGGTGAGCGCGACGGTAACCTCCGTCGGTCCATCGGAGGCGTTGGTCAGGTTCAGCGTGGCCGGCCGCACCTCGTTGCGCATCATTGCCACATCCAGCACCGGGGCGGCGGCGCCCGCCGGTGGTGTCTCGTGGATCTGCAGCGGGTAGTAGGGGTCCGTCTGCCACACAGAGAGTGCCTGAAGCCCCGAGCCGCGCCAGAGAGCGGCGCGGACGGCCATCACCTGTGCATGGGCGTCGTTGAAGGGCGCGATGGCGCGGAAGTTGTCGTCGGTGGCCTCCACGATGCCTGCGGTGTCCCGCAGCGCGGCGAGGCCTTCCTCCAGGCGCTGCTTGTCGGCGGCCGGGAGGTTCGATGCGCCCAGTTCGTCCTGCAGACGCCGGGCCTCGTCCAGCACTGTGGTCCCGATCGCCGAGGAGATGACCTTTGAGCGGGCCGCGGCCTTCGCGTCGCCCAGGACCGGTCCCCGATCGGCGGCCAGGAGATCCTCGGGCCCCCCGTAGACCTCGACCTCATCGCAGAAGGTGTAGCTCGTGCCCGGCGCCACCAGTAGGCGCATGTAGCGGCCGTGGGTGGCCATCTCTCCCGTCCAGAAGCGGTGCACCGCATAGCCTTCCAGCGGCGGCACGCCGTTTTGGGCGCTGAGGCTGCGTAGCTCTCCGGCGTCGTACCACGCCTGGCCATCATCGGATACCATCATGAAGATCGCCGCGGGCCACCCCACGTCCGCTATCCCGGCGGCGGTGTTGTAGCTCACCCCGCAGATGGGCTCGACCTGGCCCAGGTCGATGATGATGTCGGCAAGACCCGCGCCCGTCCAGCCCACGGTGGTCTTCTGCACCCAGAAGTAGCCCACGCTGTAGACGCCGTCGGTGAGCTGTGTCGCATCGCCCTCGTCCCTGGAGTAGCCGTAGCCGGGAGTGGGTGACAGCGTGTAGGGTTTGCCCAGCGCGATGTTCTTACCGGGAGCCCGGCGCATCAGGCCGCCCTCCACGGCGAGATCGGCGGGGGCCTCCGCCGCGGGCCCCACCTGGATGTCATCGATGGCGCTGGTGCCTGCAGGGACCCTGCCGCCCCTGGCCTGGCGCGCGTCGCCCAGGACCCTTAGCCGCAGCGTCGTGGCACCGCCCGAGTTGAAGCGTCCCGAGACCGGTTCCCACTGCCCGGCGGCGCCCTTGCCGACGATCTGCGTCACCACCTGCCCCTCCGCCCGGGGCGCGACCACCTGCACGGCCGGCTGCAGCACCCCGTCGGATTTGAACCAGGCGGAGACCACGTATTCCGTGTTGGCGGCGGGAGATATCTCGACCTCCACCGCGGGAGCCGCGGCCTCCTCCGTCGCCTCGTAGCGCAGGGACGAGGCGCCGCTGTGGCCGTCGTCATTGGCGATAGACCATAGCTCGCCCGCGGGGAGCGCCCAGGCATCGGCGTTCTCAATCCCGGGATCTTCGATCAGGCCGGCCGCCCACAGAGGGCAGACGGCGAAGGCCAACAGGATGACGAATGGCACAGGTTTCCAGTGCATGGATAGACCTCCTTGGTAGCGACAAACGCAGACGGCGAAACGGGTTGGGGCCGAGGCACCTGCGACCCCGACAGCGACACGGCAACGAGTACGTTTACTTCAGATACGCCTGCTCCACCTTGCGCAGGGCCCGGCCGATATCACGGGCATCCTCCTCGGAGAAGCCCTCATGGATACCGGCGCGCATGTGATTGTCCACGGCCTGCCGCGCACCGGGTACGCAGCCGCGATAGTCCACTTCCACGCCGTACTGGGGCGCATCCCACGGGAAGCCGGAGATGCCGTAGGCCCGCTTGTTCAGTATCCAGTATTGTTCGGGCACGATGGCCTCGTATGAGGCGCCGATGGGTACGCCCTCGGCGGCCACAGCGGCGGCGAACTCGCCCTTGCCGACATTGTACTTCTCCGCCTCAAAGCGGAGATTGGCGAACCAGTAGGCGGACTTGCCCTTGTCGTAGACCTTGCCCATGTGGACGCCCTCGAGGTCGGCGATCTCGTCGGCCAGCCACTGGGCCACTTGCCGTCGATTGCCGGTGATCTCGGGGAGTTTCTCCAGTTGCACCCGGCCGATGCAGGCCTCCAGCTCGGTCATGCGGTAGTTGTTGCCGAGGAATAGGTTGCCTGGCTCCTCGGAGTTGAACGGCTTGCCCCGGTCGGCGAAGCGCTTGGCATTCCAGAAGTGTTCCTCGGATTTGCAGACCACCATCCCGCCCTGGCCTCCGGCGGTGGAGTGCTTTCCGCTCATGAGGCTGAAGGCGGCGATGTCGCCCAGCGATCCGCAGAGCTTCTCGTCGTAGATGGCGCCGTGGGCCTGGGCGCAGTCCTCGATGAGCGGAATGCGATACGACCGGGCGACGGCGACGATGGCTTCCATCTCGCAGGGATTGCCGGCGATGTGGCCACAGATAATGGCGCCGGTTCGGTCGGTGATCTTCGCTTTCAGCGATTCGGGGCTCATGTTCATGGTCTCAGGGTCGGCGTCGGCGAAGATCGGGATGCAGTTTTGCCACAGAATCGGCGCGACGGCGCCGGGGTCGGTGATTGGGGAGGAGATGATCTCCCGGAAGGGCTCGAGCTGCAGGGCTCCCAGGGCGGTGTGAATGGCCGCGGTGCCGGCGCTACAGGCGGTGGCATAGGGGACACCGATATAGTGCGCGAACTCCTCCTCATAGGCGTCGACGTGGATGCCTCCGTAGCGGTCGAATGCCCCGCCCTGCTCGGTATCCAGCATCAGTTCCATCACAGCCAGGATCTCCCGCTTGTCGATCTGCTTGCGGGGGGGATACGGCGTGGTGCGGAGCGGAGTGCCACCTTCGATAGCGAGCTTGCTCATACCGGTGCTCCTTTAGCGGCGGCAGGGATCAGCGGCTCCCGGCGCCGTGGGGGCGCGGGCCAACGGCGTCCGGGTCCGGCTCCGCGGCCGCCCGGGACTGCATGCTATTCCATGTGCTGAAGGCCCAGGGCCCTGACCCGCCCTTGCACTTCAGGGTCATCCAGCTTCTCATGGCGGTCGGGGTAGACGCCCAGGTGGCCCGTGTCCTTGAAATGGTACCCCTCGTACTTCCTGCCCGTTCCCCCGGGATGGTAGGTGTCCGGGGCCGGCACCCCCGCCTCCATCGTTCTAGTGAGCTCATCCAGTCGCGACAGGTAGACGTCCCGGGGAAAGAGGCCCTCCCGGGCGCAGATTGAGGCGGCCATGCCCACCACCTCGCCGAGCAGCCCCAGTGTGCGCATGACACGAACCGAACCGAAGGCGACGTGTGAGGCGCTGATGATGCGCCCGCCCAGGAACAGATTCTCAACATCCCTGGCGTAAAGGCAGCGGAACGGCACCGGATAGGGCTTCATCAGATTGCGGTGGTAGGCACAGGAGCGAAAGGGCTCCTCGAACTTGGCCAGGTGCTCGGGGTCCGGGAAATGCAGGTCGATGCTCCAGGTCATGGACGCGGTGGCGTCGGGCTCGATCGCATCCCCCTCGATGTCGTTCTGGGTCATGATGAAGTCGCCCACCACGCGGTAGCTTTCCCGCTTGCCCCCCAGAGGCGTGATCCAGGACAGTCGGTCTTTGGCCCACTGCGCCTTGCGGCTGGAGTGGTTCTTCAGAAACGACCAGTTCGCGAAGATAGCCATCAGCCCATAGTCGCGGATGTACTCGGTATCATCGGCCTGATCGCGGTACTGGCCGGTCTCCCACTCCCAGTCACCGCTGCGCACGTAGTAGACGTTCTCCTCGGTGATCTCAAGACCCCAGTCGATGTCGGGGAAGGGCACCTTGTCCTCGACCCGCTCCGAGGACCAGATCACCGACATGCCCATGACCTCGCGGTCGCCCTCGACCGGAGCGAGAGACTCCCCGTGCTCGTCGCGAGGCTCGCGGCCGTACATGACTTCAGCGCCCGCCATGCGCGCGATGAGCGCATCTCCCGTGCAGTCGCAAAACAGCCGCGCCCGGAACCGCGTCTCGGCCCCGGTGCGGATGTCCCGGGCGATGAAGGCCGTAATCCGTCGGGGGTCATCGGCGTCCCTCTCCACCGCCACGACCCTGGCGTTCAGTACGAGGCGACACCGATCGGGGGGCAGGGTGCGAAAGACGTTGGCCTTGCGGGCATCCTCGTAGAACTCGGCGGGAAGCACTCCCGGTCGGCCCGCGATCGGGGATATCTCGTCGACCACGTTGCCCAACCGCGGGTAGGGCGGCACATGGGTAAGGCCGCCCAGAGGGACGCGGATCTCGGAGCTATTGCAGCCTCCCATCACCGGGCGGTCGTGGATGAGCACCACCCTCGATCCGGTACGCGCGGCGGCGATGGCGGTGCAGATCCCGGCGACTCCGCCGCCGGCCACCGCCAGATCGTAAGGCTCGGGATCGTCGGTGCAGACCGTGCCCAAGGCGGCCCTGCGGAACCGTGCAAGCGCCGTGGTTTCGTCGGGCGGGACGAAAGCGGGATCGGTGGTCAGGTACAGGGCGTCGCAGCGCCCGTTGAAGCCGGTCAGGTCGTGTAGGGTCAGGCGCGCCGGCCCGCGCTCCAATGGAATACTCCCCGCCCGCTGCCACGCCCATTCCGGGCCATTCGTGCCCAGGATCACCGGCAGAGGCGCCCCGTTGATCTTGACCGCGAACGTGCCGCCCGGCCTGCCCCGCCCCCACGGGGCGGTCCAGTCCCGGGTGCGGGCCCACACAGTCCACCGGCCCGCCGCGGGCACGTCGCAGGTGGTCTCCGCGTCCGCCACCGGGACCCCCATGCCGTGGGCCATGACATAGGGCGAGCCCATCTGCTCCACAGACTGCTGATCGATGACCCAGCCGCCGAGATTGTCGAACGACTCCGCCTCAATGAAGATGGACGACATGGCTAACTCCTGAGCTGTAGATGGGAGGTGCGGTCCGTGCCACCACCGGCTCACTGCACCCCCAGCGCCACCACCTCTGTCCCACCACCGGCGATGAGCAGCGGCTCGCCTCGGGCCTCCGCCACGGCGAGCCGCTCCACCGGCCAGCCGCAGGTGAACTCACGGACCGGCTCGAGCCGCGCGCTGAGGCCGTAGAGACGACCGTCGCGGCAGCCTGCGAGGACCTCCGTCCCCCCGGCGGTCTGCAGCAGTTCCAGCTCCAGCACGGCCTCGCCCAGGTTGCGGCGGGCCACCACCTCGCCGGCGGCGTTCAGGGCGTACACGTAGCCCGTCTCACTCGCCAGTAGGACCAAGGGCGGCCCGTCGGGCTCCAGAGCGCCGATGCGCACGTCCAGCACCCCGTAGCCGGCGTTGTCAAACCTGAAGAGCTCGGCCCCACCATAGGTGCGGCAGGTGAAGGCCCCCGTGGAAGAGCCGTTGGCGATGTCTAGCTTGCCGTCGCCGTCGATATCGCCAATGGCCATCTCCACGTCTCCCAGCTCGGAGTAGGTGCCGGTCATGGCATGCCCGCCAGCATTGAGCACTTCCACGGCGCCGTACTTGTTCTCGGCCACGATCTCCAACTTCTCATCTTCCGCCAGGTCGACGAGCACCATGTCCCGGGTGCCGTGCTCGATTTGGTCGAAGCTCCACACGAGCTTGAGGTCCAGATCGTAGCGGGCGATATTGCCGTTCTTAGTGCCGATGAGGATGTCCTTCACGCCGTCGAGGTCGACGTCCCCCACGCAGATGGCGGCCACCGCTGGCCGGCGTACGCTGCTTGTCCCCACCCGCAGGAGTGTTTCCACCCGGCAGCGTGCCTGCTCGGCGCCTGTTCCGGCGTCGAGGATGTAGAAGTGCTCGTCATCGCCACCGACGAGCACCTCCAGGGCGCCGTCGCCGTGCAGATCGGCGGCGGCGATGGCGTTAAGTGTGTCGGCGGCGGAGAAGACCCACAGCTCGCGGCCCGACCTGTCCAGGCAGACGGCCTGCGGCCCGCGGAGTGCGATGACCTCCTGGCTTCCGTCGGCGTCGATGTCAATGGGCAGGAGACCGGCTATCGCGGCCGGTGGGCCGTCGCCGCTCACGGCCGCCGTGCGCCACAGCGGGCTCAGGCCGCGGTCGGCGCTCTGCGTCCCGGACCCCGCGGGTGGAGCGACCGCCTTCGCCGCCAGCAGGCCCGGAAGGGCCTTGAGCGCCGCCGTGTCGATCGCCCCGTCCAGCATCGCCACATCGAAGTCCATCGCCCCGCGAAAGACCTCAAACTCGACTCCGCCCGGCAGGCTAACGTGGGTGTTTTGGCCTGCATGAACCATACCGTAGCCGGAGTCAAGATCGAGCTCGACGCAGACGGGCGCGTCCATCCGGGGGCCGTCAAGCCCCAGGCTCGTGGCGTCCACCAGATACAGATTCTGCCCGGCGATGAACAGCGCCGCGGCGTCGGTGCTCAGGCTTGGCGGCAGGCCCAGCTCGGAGACATCCGCGCTGTACAGGCCGAAGGGCTCGTCGTCCTTGAGGATCAGCGCGCTGCGCGTGCCCAGGCGGCGAATGTCGTAGCCCTTCGCCTCGGCGGCATCATCGTTGTACAGTATGCTCATGCTCGACGCCCGATCCTCGGCCTCCATCTGCCCGCCGAAGCGCTGATGCAGCTTGCGAACCGCCAGGCCGACGTTGCTGGTGCGCGTGCTCATCGAGGACCGGCAAGTCCCGTCCGACTTGATGAAGAATCTCTTGTCCGGCGGCATCTGGAGCATCTCGGCCGGGAGCTGTGGGGCCTGCTCGGCCTCGAACTGCAGCACCGTCTCGCCCGCCGCATTGCGGATCAGTACGCGATCCAGCATGCAGCCGGGCCCCTCGCGCAGGGTCACGCTTACGCGATGCAGGCCGTCTGTAGGGACGGTCACATTCGGCGTGGGAGCATCCTGAGCCCAGTTGCTGCTGGACGGGCCGAACCGCTGTGACCCGATGTGGAAGGCCACCGGATCGCCGTCGTCCACGGAGACGAAGAAGCTGTCGCTGCCGCCGTCGAGGCCCCTGGCGAACAGGGTGATCTCGTATTCGCCGGCCGGAGCCTCCAGTGGGAAGTCGAGCTGCGACCTGGGCTCGGCGAACTCCACCGCCGCCTCGACCCCCGGCTCGGGGCTCTTGACCGTCACCAGCTCGCGGCTCCCCACGCCGCCCCAGGAGGCGACCCGGGTGGAGAACACTCGCTCTTCGGCCAACTCCTGTCGCCCTCTGTCCAGGGTCTTGAACACGCTCTCGAAGGTGTACTCCCCGGGAGCATTCGCCCGGCACTCATCCAGCACCAGGAAGAACTCTCCCTTGAGCCAGGCGATGTGCCGCGTCCAGTCGGTCTGGTTCCAGTCGCCGACACGCGTCTGCGTCACAGCGGAGCGACGGAAATCGCCCACGTGCTCCAGACCGGTGCACACCGGAATCGTCTGATTGGCGCGGCCGTCACGGATGATGCTGACCATGCTGTGCTCGGTGGTATTCCGCACCAGATAGTCGGCATCGACGAGCCAGTCCTCCCCGTCGGCGCTGAACTTGATGATGGAGTTCCCGTCGTAGTGCAGGTGCTTGCCGGATGAGTAGCCGTCCAGGAGCAGGAACTCCCCGTCGGGCTCGACATTCTCGCGGAAGGTGATCTTGTCAAAGGACTTCTCGTACGGCACGTTGGGCGGAGTGATGGGCTCGCCGTAGTACGACCGCGTCTTGGAGTAGTTGTAGTTCTCCGGGTCCAGGGGTGTGATGACCAGTCCCGCCATGGAATACCACTTGCGGGGCGTGATGCTCTGATCGTGGGGGTTTTTCCAGTTGCCCTGCATGACCTGCTGCAGGCGCCACAGATAGCGGCCGTCCCGGTAGTACCACAGGGCCATGGGCAGGCCGCTTAGCTCATACCCCGGAGTGGTGGAATACCCCGAGTCACCCAGGCCGGGCTGCACGCCGCGGTTGTCCGACAGGGCTGTCAGATACTCGGCGAACTGCCGGCACTTGCCGCTCTCGAACCAGGAGTAGTCGCCTTGAGCCAGCGTGTACTCCATCAGGTGGCGCGGCACGATGGTGAGGTACCCGTCCGCGTCGCACTGGGGCTTCCAGGACTTGAGCTGTCCCCGGAAGCAGCCCTCCACCTCGGCCATCATCATCGCGATCTTGCTGTCTACATCCCCGTACCAGCGCTCAAAGTAGCGGGAGATCCAGAAGATGCCCAGAATGGGAAAGGTCGTGTGGTTCCAGGTGATGGTGTCATTGTCCGCCTGCTTGCCCCATCCGGAGACGTGCCGGGTCAGCTCGTAGTTGACCATCAGGAGGGTGTTCGTGGCCTGCAGGCGCTCTTCGTCGGAGAAGATCGGGCACTCCTCCAACACGTCCCAGGCCGGGCCGATGCTGTTGCTGGTGGTCTCCTCGGGCCAGGTGACGGCCCTGGCGGGGTCGTCCTGGTATTGCTGCAGGATGGCGAACAGAAGTTGCCCGGCCTTCTTGGCATAGGCGATGTCGCCGCGGTCGCGGTAGAGGTTGGCGTTGGACCAAAAGTCCCTCCAGGGATCGCGCGACAGGGGCTGATCCAGCAGGGCCTGCGTCGCGGCCTGATCCAGCGGCGCGTACGCGGGGTTGAGCAGGAGCGGCTCGGCGAGTACCAGGTTGCCCTCGACAGCTTCCGGCAGCAGGGCGACCAGGGCCTCGACACCCGCGGCGCAGCCGGCGGCGTCCGAAGCCTCGACCGTGAGCACATTCACGGTGGGCTTGAAGTTGAAGGGCTGGTGCACCGTGCGCAGGACGTACTTGCCGGCCCCCGGAGTGAGCGCATCGGCGATGAGGTACTTGTTCCAGTGCAGGCGCTCGGTGACGAAGTTGTTGTTCAGATTGCCCAGGGCGATGATGGTCTGCTCGGTGTCCAGCAGGCCTTCTCCCTCGTCGACGATGGGCAGCTCGACGCCGGTCTTGTGGGTGACGGCCGCCCGCAGGGCGGTGGCCACCTCCTGCCATTCGGCTTGTTGCGGCGCGCAGATAGTCGCCGCCGGCTTGCCCTCGAGCACCAGGGGCGTCTGTAGCCTCAAAGGCCGCACCTCGTCGATCCCTAGCCCACCCAGGGCCACCAGGGGCAGGCGGTCGCCGAAGGCCTCGCGGCTCACCGGCATCAGGGACAGGTCGTCGACCAGACAGTCGCAGGTCCAGAAGTGCATGGTATAGGCGTAGACGATGACCTGCGTATCTCCGGGTTGGGCCTCACCGATGACGGTGAACTTCTGCCAGTCGCCACCGATGGGCGGCGCCAGACGGGTGACGAAGACTTTGTTGCTGGGCCGGAAGGTGAGCTGGAGGTTCACGGCTGTGGGGTCGTTGCGGGCGAAGCACTTCACCGACGCCTCGGCCCGGTACATCGTGCCAGGCTCGACATCGAGCGTCTGGCTGACACCCACGGCCCAGCGATTGTCGCGCTCATTGGGACCGGTGTCGATGAGCCGAATGGCCCGAGCACCGGAATGGGCCTCCGCCGAGATCTGCAGTTGGCTCTCGGGCTCGTCGCCTCCGTAGCGCGTCCAGCCGGTAGGCACGCCCTCGCCCGGGCCTGCCTCGAAACCCGGGTTCTGGAGCATCTCCTGGGCCATCGCGCAGGAGCAGAAGAGGATCGCGATGAGCGGCACGATGTGAGAGCGCACGGGACAACGCCTCCGGTCGGGCAGGGGTGGTGGGAGGGCCAAACTCAGTGTCGATAGATTATTCGCCCCCCAACGCCGCGAACCTCTGTGGACCCGGCTACCCCCACGGGCAACGCGGGGCCGAGGGTCATGCCCGGCGCGTCGGGAGGAGGCTCCAATCCGGGCTCGCGGAACGAAGGAGGCCACCGGGAACCGGCGAGGAATGGGTGGTCTGTTGCCCGTTCGTCACCCGCGGCGGCCGGGCCACACGCAAGGCGCACGACGCTATCTCGAAGTGACAAGAGGACGAGCCTCCATGTCGGATCGACTCCTGCCTGCCGCCTGCCTTCTGCTGCTTTGCTGTTCTCTGACGGCCTGCGGTCAAGAGCCCGTGGACTTCGCGCTGGCCGCCGAGGGCGGTACCGTCACCGGGCCGAGGAACTCCTCGGCCAGCGCCACCCTGCCGCCGGTGGCCAATGACGGCCGGTTCGATGGCTATGCGTGGGCCTATCTTGACACCCCGCTGGTGGTGCGGCTCGCCGCCCCGCGGACCATCAACACCGTGGAGCTATACCTCTACCACGAGGGCAGCCACTGGTACCGCTTCACCGTAGCCGTCAGCGCCGACGGAACGACGTGGACCGAGGTCGCCCACAGAACGGAGGGGAAGCCCAAGGGCCGGCAGATCGTGGGTTTCGACCCGGTCACGTGCCAACAGGTCAAGATCACCTTCACCGACGCCAGCGTGCCCACCCGCAGCTACCACGTACGGGAGGTGGGGGTGTACTTGCTTCAGGACCCCGCAGCCGTCACGCCGCTGCAGGCGATGTACCGGGAGCAGGCCGAGGCCCTGCAGCGCACCAACGCCGAGATCCTGCTGGACGCGCTGGGGCCGGGGGCCCAGATGACCCGCCAGGAGCGGGAGGCCGTCGGGGCCCTCGAGCCCGGGCAGCGGATCCTCAGAGACCTCGACGGGGACGGCGACCCGGATGTCTGCGACCTCGTCGACACCGACCCGCGGCACACGGTGCACCCCATGCTGATGCGGATCATCGACGATGACGACGACATGGGACCCGACGGCCTCGGCGACCAGGACAGCGACTGCTACGTGGCCGACTGGAAGGGCGATGGCAGCATCGACCGGGCCGTGGATTACTGGGACTATGACGGCGACGGCGACGCAGACCGCATGGACATCTACTACGCCGCCGGCGGCTGGCACGTGGACCGGGTGGAGGTGGTCGTCATCCGCGATGTGGGCGATGACGACAAGATGTGGTGGACCCGCAACTACGAGTACGACCAGTACCACTGCCAGTGGAACTCGGACTTCAATGGCGACGAGATCTTCTGCATGTTCGGCTACGACCGGGATGCCCGGCAGTTCACGGCCTTCCTCGAGGAGCCCTTCACCCATCACGATCTGGACGGCGACGGGGTGGCGGAGATGACCCTGCAATTCATGGGCGAGGGTCTCAACATACGCACCCTGCGCTACAGCTTCGACGCCGACAATGACACCCACCCGATTCGGAACCGCCGGGACTATGACTTCTCCTTCAACTGCGTCGGACTGGCGCGAGTGCCCGACGCACAGGCCACCCGGGAGACGCTGCGCAACGGGCAGGTCACCGGCCCCTATCTGGATTGGCCGTATGCCCGGGAAGTGGCCGAGGCCGGAGACTGGAAGTCCTGCCGCCTGTGCTGGGACGAGATCGACAACAACGTCAACCCGGCCGACAGGATCGAGAAGCACCACGAGCGCTGGGAGGGCGTGGGCGGCTACCCGATGAACGAAGGCAATAAGCGCTGGGAGACGGATAAGGACTACAGCGGCAAGATGGAGTTGTACTACTGGAATTCCGACCGACGCCTGCATCTGCTGGGTGCCGAGACGGGTCACATCGAGGTGGACTACAACCACGATACGAAGATAGACGCCAGGATCACCTACGAGGACCGGGACGGCGACGGTTACTTCGACCACTGGAGCTGGGACGGCGACGCCGACGGAGTGCCCGAGTACACCGCCGCCCCCGTCGATAGCCGGTACGAGCCGGTGCCCATCGACTACGAGCCCTTCACGCGGCGCTACCGCAGGTGGGTACAGCAGGCGATCGACGGCAATAGCGACCTGATCGACGCGATGAAGCAGAGACTCGGACAGTCGACGCATTCGGTGTTCGAGGACTGGTGGCACTCGATCCGGCCCCGTGAGTTCTACGCCGCCGACAAGCTGGGCCTCAGCGCCGAGGCGCGCCGGTACTATCTGGACCTGACCCGGCAGGAGCTGTACATGCGGGCGGAGGCGAGGTTCTCCACGGAGCCGTGGTGGGAGGGTTTCGGCGAGGCCTACGAAAGCGGTCAGTACGCCCGGGCGGCGCAGGAGTTGCGAGGCGCCCAGTAGTCAGGCGCGGTTGCTCCGACCCAGAGCTACTCAGAGAGACGAGGTCTTGCCATGCTCACCGATCATCCCCACTGCTTCACCGTGCTCCTTGCAGCCCTGGGCGCCGTGCTGCTGCTCTCCACCGCCAACGCCCAGCCACCGGAGCGCCGGGTCATCTCGCTGCCCTGGGGCATCTATCGGCACTTCCCCGCCGACTTCTCCCGCTGGAATGAAGCGGCGACGGGGTTTGCCGGCTGGGACAGCGAGGTCCGCGAGCTCGATCTGAGCCGGACCTGCCTGGTCCTGATGCACCTGCCGAACACAGGGCTCACCGTGGATACCGAGTTTGGGCCGGACACGCGCTCCCCCGACGCGCTGGGAACCGTCGAGTGGGTCCCGCGGACCATGCAGATGGTCGCCTTCCGGCTGCCCCCACTGGTCAAGGCCGCTCGGGACGCCGGGCTGCTGGTGGCCCATGTCAGCGGGGCCGACGGAGCCGGCCCCGTGTGGGAAGCATGTCTGGCGGAGGTCGGCGACCCACCACCGCCGGACGCGGACCGCATTCCCGTGGACCAAGAGCGCTGGGCCCGGCACATGCGGGACGTCTTCGACCTACCGCGAGAAACAAGACCCGAGGTGACCTATCCCCTGCCGGAGCTGGACTTCTCAGACGCGTGGCAGCTCTTGCAGCCGCAAGAGGGAGACGTCTGCGCCTCCCAGGCGTGGCAGCTCTGCCGCCTGCTTAGAAACAGAGGTGTGGACCACATCCTCTACTGCGGCTGGGCCCTGAACTGGTGCCTGTGGTTCTCGCCCGGAGGCATGTGTGACATGAGCCGCAAGGGCTACCTGTGCTCGGCGGTGAGAGGGGGTTGTGTGGCCATCGAGAACAAGGAGTCGGCGGTCGGTGAGAGGAACCTGGAGTACGCTTATTGGAAGACCTCCACGATGTTCGGTTACGTGTTCGACCTGCACGACCTCACCCATGCGTTGAGGGACTATGCGCGGGGACGCGAGGGCGAAGGATAGGGATGTGGCCGGTGCAGTTCGGCCCCTCCAGACCGCGGCAGCCCACGGCCGACGGCAACGGCGGCGGACAATGGCGGGCAAACGCCATCACCCCTCAGGAGACACTCCCATGGCCGGTATCGAGTCCATTCGACTGCTCATCATCGGCGGGAGCGGGTTCGTCAGCGGAACGCTGGCGAGGGTTGCCGTGGACCACGGCCACAAGGTGACGGTGGTCACGCGGGGGCACAGGCCACTGCCCTCGGGGGTGTCGGCGCTGGTGGCCGACCGCAAGGTGCCGGGGGCCCTGGAACAGGCCGTTGCCCACAATGGGACCGAGTGGGACATGGTGGTGGACTGCATCGGCTACGAGCCCGAGGACGCCCGACAGGATGTGGCCGTCTTCGCCGGCCGCTGCGGCCACCTGGTCTTCATCTCCACCGACTTCGTCTACGACCCGGCCAAGCGCGCTTTCCCGCAGCCTTTCGACAACCCCTACTTCATCCCGAACGGCTACGGCGGCAAGAAACGCCTGTGCGAGCTGGAGCTGGAGCAGGGCGATCTGCGGGGAAGCCAATGGACGGTCTTCCGTCCCTGTCACATCTACGGACCGGGATCGCAGCTCGGGTGCCTCCCCCTGCACGGACGGGATCCGGAGCTGATCTCCAGGATGCGGGCCCGGGAGGCGCTGAAGCTCGTGGGGGGCGGCCACTTCCTGCAGCAGCCCATCTTCGCCCGAGACCTGGCGGGGCTGATTCTCAGCTCCCATGGCAATGCTCTGTGCCACCGCGGCGTCTTCTGTAGCGCCGGCCCCGACATCATCGAGTCCCGCCGGTACTATGAGACCATCGCCGACTGCCTGGGGGTGGCCCTGCGTGTGGAGGAGTTGCCTGTCGCCGAGACCCTGCGGCAACAGCCGGACCTGGCGCCCTTCGCGTGCCACCGCATCTACGACCTCTCGCCGCTGAGGCTTGCCGGACTGAGGGTGCCCAACACGCCCATCGTGGAGGGCTTGGAGGAGCACGTACGGAGTATGTCATAGGAATGCTACCACCGTTGTCCCGGGCGTCGCAGCATTGGCTCATTCCGGGGGCGTGACCTGGGGGAAGCGTTGACCGCGGTCGCCGGGAGCCTCATCGAACGCCTGCCGGGGCACGGACAATGGTGGGATATCAGTGACCTTCGACCACAGCGGCTTCGATGTGCGCTGCGAGTGGGGCCAGCGCGGCGTGGCGGAGTTGGCCGCCGTCAGTGACGTGATCGTCATCGTCGACGTGATGTCCTTCTCCACCTGTGTGGAGATCGCCGTGGGGCGCGGCGCCGTAGTCTACCCTTACGGCCGGCGCGACGCCTCGGCACGGCAGTTCGCCGATTCGCTGGACGCCGAGCTCGTCGGCAAGCGCAGCAAAGCGAGGTACTCGCTCTCCCCGGAATCGCTGGCGGGTGTCCCGGCGGGGACGCGACTGGTCTTGCCCTCGCCCAATGGGTCCTGCCTGAGTCTGGCCACCGGCTCGACCATCACGCTGTGCGGTTGTCTGCGCAACTGCCGCGCGGTGGCTGAGGCGGCCATGCAGATGGGCCGGCGGATATCCGTGATACCCGCCGGTGAGCGCTGGAAGGTAGACGACTCGCTGCGCCCGGCCGTGGAGGACCTCATCGGGGCCGGAGCGATCATCGCGCACCTGGAAGGCAGCATGTCTCCCGAGGCCTACGGAGCGCTGTGTGCCTTCGGCGGCGCCGAGACCAACGTGCACGGGCTGCTGGCACACTGCAGCTCCGGGCGAGAGCTGGAGACCGCCGGCTTCTCCGGGGATATCGACCTCATCGCCGCCGTGGACGTGAGCGGCACGGTGCCCATCCTGTCTCACGGGGCCTTCGTGCCCATCGAGTCGCTCCGGGTGCAGCGCGCGCGCCCGATACCGCGAAGCAAGGTCGGGAGGAAGGGCTAGACGATGCCACCCGCGACGAGATTCGGCATTCTTCCCATGCTGCTCACCACGGTACTTCCCCTCAGTCTCCCCGCCCCCGCGCAGAACGTGCTGCAGAACCCGGGTTTGATGGAAGGCATCTTCAGCCCGACGGGCTGGAGCTTCAATGCCTCCGCGGGCAATCGGGGGACCCGTCTCGTCTCCGCCGACGGCGCCCACCGCTGTGTGCAGCTTCAGGGCAGCGGTCGGGACTGGGCCGGGCTGACCTCCTCACGTGTGCCGGTGGAGGCGGGGGAAGTGCTCACCGTCGGAGCTCTGCTGCGGGCCCTGCCCGGCGATCCCGGCGAGAGCAAAGACCGTCTGTTCGTCCGCTTCTTCGGCGGCCCATTCCTGGGCCAGGAGGGACCCTCGCTGGAGGCTCTCGGCTCCGGGTGGACAGCCGTCGTCGGTGAGGTGACCGCGCCCCAGGGGGCCGATTTCGCCGATCTGTCCCTGCAGGTGCGCTCTGAGGCGACCGTCCAGATCGCCGTGCCTGTCCTGCTAAGAGGCCTCCGGGCCGAGGCCGTGCGCAGAATGCTGAGTGCCACGGAACTGCCCACCGAGGGCTGGCGGGAGCTGCGGACCGAGGACCTCGTTCCTCCGGACGCGGATGGCAACGGCCTGCCCGACGGCCTGGAGAAGTGGCTGGGCATCACTCCCGAGGATGGCGCACGCAGCGCGCGGCGGACACGGAGGAGGACCACCAGCCTCCAGACGCCCACCGGCTACCGGGAGGACAATGACCTGAAGGTGGACCGCATCATCATTGCGGGCAACTCGCCGGAGAGCATCGCCTCGTGGGCGGCCATGGGCTATGAGCCCCAGGTGATGGTGGGCTTCAGAGCGGGGGCGGACTGGCTGCAGGAGACCCACAGCGGCACGCCCGGAAGCGAGGAGGTGCAGACGGATTCCCGCGGGCAGCCACTGACCTGCGGGCCGGGCAGCTACTACATGGTGCCCACCCAAAACCGCAGGGAGCTGTTCCACCGGTACTTTTCCGACGCCGTCGCTCGTGGCGCCCGAGCCGCCTGTCCCGAGGAGCCGGAGTTCTTCTCCAATGCCGGGTACAGCCCGGCCTTCAAGCGTGAGTGGCAGGACTTCTACGGCGAGCCCTGGGAGGACCAGGCGAGCTCCGTGGCGGCCAGGTACAAGTCCGACCGGCTCAAGGCCGCCCTGGAGCGCAGGCTCCTGCAGGCCTGCTACGCAGGTGCACGCAGCGTGGACCCGGCGGTGTCCCGCTACCTGCTGGCCCACAGTCCGCTGAGCTACACAGCGTGGGGCATCGTGTTTGGCCACCATGATGCGATCGCCACCGGTGAAGTGGATGCCATGGTCGCCCAGGTTTGGACCGGCACTGCGCGCACGGCGGTCACCTACGCGGGAGACCACAGGGAGCGCACCTTCGAGAATGCCTATTTGGAGTACGCCTCCTGCGTCGGACTGGTGCGGGACCTTCCCATCGAGCTTTGGTTCCTCATGGACCCGCTGGAGGACAACCCGGACCGCGCCATGGAGGACTATCACGTCAACTATGAGCGCACGTTGGCGGCGGCGCTGATGTTCCCCGAGGTAACCCACTACGAGACCATGCCCTGGCCCACGCGGATCTTCGGCCGCGTCCCGGAGGGCTTCGCCACCGAGATCTGCAGCGTCATCAATGTGCTATCGGACATGCAGAACCAGAAGGGCGTGCACAGCGACCGCGGGTCGGAGGGAATCGGAACCTTCCTGTCCGACTCGGCCATGTGGCAGCGCGGGGCGCCGCACCGCAGCGATCTCGACTGCTTCTACGGCGTGGCGCTGCCGCTTCTGATGCGCGGCATCCCCGTGGAGGTCCCGCACCTGGACCGCGCCGCCGATCCGGGCTATCTGGACCGCTACCGGCTGCTGTTCGTCTCCTACGATCTCCAGAAGCCCATGAGGCCTGAGATCAACCAGGCCCTGGCGGACTGGGCGCGCAGGGGCGGGTGCCTGGTCCTGCTGGGCGGTGAAGACCCGTTCAACGCGGTGCCCGCCTGGTGGCAGGAGCGGGGCTTTGCCTCCCCACAGGACCACCTGCTATCCCTCTGCGGCCTGGACGTGTCGCAGCGCACGGTCGCCGGGGAAGACGCCGATGCCTGGACGACGGTAGCGAGAACGGACTACACCGGGCGCGACCTGGCCAATGAGACCGTGGAGAGCATCGATCTTACCCCCTTCCTCGGGGAGGGGCGAGCGCTGGTGAGGTTTGAAGACAGCCTTAAGGAGGACGGTTGGGGCGCGCTACTGCGCGAGATGACGGTGACGGGGATCCGGGACGACCGCCCGGTGACGCTGCACGTCCGGCCCGGCAGCGATGAGGAGCGTGAGCTCATCGCGGCGGATGACCGCAGCTTACTGAACCCCGAGGGCTTCCGCTTTTGCGATGGCGATCGATCGGTGACGTACGGCTTCCGCTTCGACCCGGGGACGCCGGCCACGCTGAAGGTGCGGATCGGCAACCAGTACCTCGTGCGCGCCACCTCGGAGAGCTCAGCGACGGAGAACTCGTTCAGGGCCACGGGCGCCCCGGCCCTGGGCGCGGCCGAAGTCGCCCTCCCGCCGTCCGTCCCCGTCGTGCACTACCGGGGCTCGGGGGCCGAGGAGCTCTATCGGGGCAAGGACAGTGCGCTGCTGTCGGAGAAGGCCGTCGGTGACGGCTGGGTCCTGCACTTCGGGGCTCCGGGCTCGTGGTTTGCCCGCTCGCCCCAGAGCGCGAACCAACTGCGGGCGCTGTGTCGCTATGTGATTGAAGAGCACCTGGGGCAGGCATATCGAGAGCAGGGCTACCTGCGCATCGATCGCGGGCGCTACACGGTGGTGAGGACCTTCGACGAGGGGCTCACGCTCACCGGGCGGTTCGTGAACGTACTGGACCCGGCGCTGCCCGTCGTGGACGCGATAGAGCTGGCCCCGGAGGAGCTGGCGGTGCTGCGAGATGTGGCGCCGGACATGGCCGGAGACCCCGCGCTCCTGTTCGCCTCCTCCTGCGTGGAGTGGACCACCGCAAGCGCCGGACATGTGGCGGCCA
>CAYRFY010000005.1:19722-25886 GCA_964423635.1 uncultured Armatimonadia bacterium
CACGGGTGGCAAGACGGCCTTTGTGGAAGCGCTGGATGCAGAGGGGCGAAAGATCGCCGTGGAGGCCGTTGCCGAGGGCGAGACACTGCTGCTGAGGTACCCCAACCGGCCGTTTGGGCTGGCGGTTCAGGTGAGGTTCGGGGAAGGATAGAGAGCAGGCGGCCATTGATAGCCAGCCGCTCCCGGCCGTCGGCGGCGGGCGTCCGGATGTGGGGAGAAGGCATTCCAGACAGTTCGCCGGCGGCCGCGACCCGCACCACCGAACGGAGCACTCACACCATGGAAGAGATCACGTACATCGACGCCTGCTGCTTCCTGGGACGCACCATCCGCGGCACCGACGGGATACCCGAGACTCCCGAGCAGACGCTGCAGGTCATGGACCACTGCGGGGTGCACCAGGCTCTGGTGGTGGACACACTGTGCGCCAGCACCAACCCGACCGAGGGCAATCGTCGCATACTGGAACTCACCTGTGAGCATCCGCGTCTCATCCCCGCCTGGGCCGGCCTGGCCACCCACAGCCGGGAGCTGCCACCACCCGGGGAGCTGGTGGCCAAGATGCGCGAGCACGGCGTAGGCGCGCTCTTTCTGTTCCACAAGCAGTTTGACATGCGTCTGGAAGACTGGGTTCTGGGTGACCTCCTGGCGGCTCTGGAGGAGGCCCGCGTGCCTGTGTTCGTGTGTCCCGACACGCAGCGGGAGCCGGGGCTCACCGACGCCACCGAGTGGCCGGGCATCGTCGGACTCTGCCGCGCCTTCCCCAACCTGCCGCTGGTGGTGACCGAGAGCCGCATCTACGGCAGCCAGCGGGCATTGTACCAGGCTCTGGCGGCCTGCCCCAACCTCAAGGTCGACCTGACCTCGATCTGGCTGCACCACCGGGTGGAGTACATCTGCCGCGAGTTTGGGGCCCACAGGCTTGTGTGGAGCTCGCGCCTGCCGGAGCGCAACCCGGCCATACCGCTGGTACAGCTCAACTACTCGGACATCGCCCCCGACGAGCTGGGGGCCATCGCCGGTGGAAACCTGCGGCAGATGCTGTCGTGGAACGAGAACATCCGGTTCGTGGACAACGTGCAGTTCCCCGCGGCGGTAGACCGGCTACACGACAAGTCGCGGCGGCGGCAGTCCCTACGAGATGAGCAGTTTTACGACTGCCACGGGCATATCGGCTGGTGCAGCAACCGGCACGTGGTGCACGACGGCCCTGAGGACATCGTGGCTGAGATGGACAAGTTCGGCATCCGTGCCGGCTGCGTGTTCTCCTTCGCCGGCTCCATGGCCGACGAGGTCTACGGCAACAACGAGGCGGCGAAGATGATCGCCGCCTACCCCGACCGCTTCGTGGGCTTCACCTTCGTCAATCCCAACCGGGGCGAGGCCCGCATGATCGCGGAGATGGAGCGTGGCCTGGAGTTGGGGATGCAGGGCATCAAGCTAGCCCCCAGCTTCCAGCATTACCCGCTCGAGGGGCCGGTGATCGACGTGGCCTGTCGCTTCGCCGACGAGCACGGTCTGTTCATGCTCAACCACGTCTGGGGCTCGGCGACGCAAATGCGTCGGCTGTGTACCACCTACCCCAATGCCTGCTTCTTCACCGGGCACATGACCTTCGACTACGCCGATGTGGCGCGGGACGTGGACAACCTGTACATCTGCACCTGTCCGCTGCTGGGGTTGCTTCAGACCGAGCGGGCCGTGGAGGTCTACGGCGCCGACCGAATGCTGTTTGGTTCGGATCTCACCGATCTGCCCATCGGCTGGGGCCTGGGCCCGATCCTGTATGCGAGGATCCCCGAGGGCGACAAGAGGAGGATCCTCGGCGGCAACCTGCGCGGGCTGATGGACAAGTACGGGGTAAGGCCGCAGGGCTGGGGCGCGGGGGACCACGGCGGGTAACGGCAACGACGACGGCTACGGCTACGGCAGACAGGATGGACAGGATAACGGCGGATAACTGCTGATGACGGCTACGACCAAGGCAGACAGGATGGACAGGATAACGGCGGACAACGGCGGATGACGACTGCGACCAAGGCAGACAGGATGGACAGGATGGACAGGATAACGGCGGATAACGGCGGATGACGGCTACGATCAAGGCAGACAGGATAACGGCGGATCGCGTCGCCATTGCCGCAGCGCATACGGCCGGCCACTGCCACAGGACAAGGATCACACGACATGAATCCCGATCGTGCACTGAAGCGACTGCGACTGGAGCCCGTGGACCGAATCCCCCACTGGGAGCACATCTCCAACCCGGACTTCTATGGTCTCATCTCCGGCCTCGACCCGTACGAGCACCCGCGGCAGGCGGCGCTGAAGGCTCTGGAGCAACTGCCCATCGACATGGGCGGCGGTGCTCCGGCCACGGACGACCCGATCCAGCGCCTGCCCGAGGAGCAGTCGTCGTTCGTCGGTGATGATGGGAGAAGACGGGTGCGCTGGGGAGCGGAGTTGACGGGTCACTGGGACTGGGGGGAGGATTTCAGCTCGGTCGAGCAGGCGCTGGCCTACCGGCCGCTGGAGCACCTCGACCTGCGCGAGAAGCAAGTCATCGCCCAGATGGACTACTCCCGCTCGGTGGAAGACATCGCCCGTGACATGCAGGGCGGGGAGCTGCCGAAGCCCGGTGGCCCGCGGGCGGAGCATCTGAAGGGCGGCAGCTTCTACAACACGCTTTTCATGTGGCCCCTGCTCACCTTCGGCTGGGAGATCTTCCTGGAGCTCGCCGGGGGGCACAAGGAGGAGCTCACAAGGCTGCTGGCCGACTTCGCCTGCCTGTCACGCAAGGTGTTCCAGGCCGCGGCCCTGACAGACATCAACTTCTTCATCTGCCATGACGACATCTGCATGGCCCGCGGACCGGTGTGTTCGCCTAAGTGGCTCTCGGAGTTCATCTACCCGTACTACGAGGAGTTCTTCGGGGTCATGGGGGATGCGGGGATCAAGGTGATCTTCATGACCGACGGCAATCCGGACCTGATCGCCGACGACGTCTTCGCCTGCGGCGCCCACGGGCTCATCAGCGAGCCTTTCGGGAACTACGAGGCCATCGCCGACCGGCACCCGGACAAGATGCTGGCCGGCGACGGGGACAACAGGGTACTGCAGAGCAATGATCGGGACGCCATCGAGGCGATGACGCGGCGTATGTGCGAATTGGGCAAGAGGCAGCCGGGGTACTTCATGTGCATCGGCAACCACATTCCGTGGAACGTGCCGGCCGAGGCGGTGAAGCTGTACTTCGAGCTCTCCGCCAGGTACGGCGTCTTCTGAGCGCCAGATCGCGCCGGACCTGCCGCCGGTCTACTCCTCCGTCTGCTCCCCATCGACGACCACAGGGAGCTCCTGAGGGGGCGCGCCGTTTTCGGCCACCATCACGATAACGCCCACCGGGTCGTCCTCGGACCACAGATGCAGGAAATGGTAGCCCGAGCCGCCGTAGGCCCCCACGATGCGCCCGTCCGTCCACTTGACCCCCTCGGGGGCAACGCGGTCGATGGGTCGGGGGCGGCTCCTGGCTTTGGTGCGCCCGCGCCGAGAGCGCCGCGGCTCAGGGACAGGAGGTGGGCTATCCAGGAAACGCAGCCGACCGGTCTTGCGGCTGCCTTCGGAGACGGCCGACCCCACCAGAGCCGCCACCTTTCCCGCCCCGACATGCAGCAGGTCCAGCACCTCTCCGCCCAGCCCCGTGTACCTCTTCTCCTTCCCCGTCGCCAGCTCAATGCCCAGCAGATGCCCGGCTCCGTCTCGGACGAAAGCGCGGCCATAGCTGACCACCAGCACGTCGGGCAGGTAGCGGGGCTCGGTGCGGATGACCTTGGTCGCGCCGTTGCAATCCACTCGCAGTAGGCGACAGCGCTGCACGCCCTCGCCCCGCGCAGGGTCGGAGACGGTGATGAGAGCCAGCAGATAGTCGCCCGAGGGATGCCAGGCGACGCGGGCGACATCATGGGCCAGCGGACCCAGCCACATCCCGGAGGCGTCCAGTACCCACAGCGAACGATCGCCCGGACAATGCAGCACTTCACGCAGGACACAGGCCGCGCGCAGGCCGTCGGGCGAGGCCTCAAGAGCATTCATTCGTCCGGCGATCGGTGTCCCCATGGCCTGCATCTGCAGGACGGGCCCGGTGACGGAGAACACGGCACAGCGCGGGTGTCCGCCGCTGCTCCGCGGGCTGTCCGTCGCTCCCGAGAGCTTCTCCGGGGACCGGACCTCGGAGGAGAGCAGAAGGTGGCCGGCCCCACCCGGCGCGCTGATCTGCAGGGCCCGCAGACGGCGGGCATTGTCGGAAAGGACGCAGGCGGCGCTCATGGCGGCGACATCCACAGCGGAGAGCGCAGGCCCCGTGGCGGCCGAGCCCGAGGCCCGCACCAGCGTATCGCCTGAGCCCCACACGACCCTGCGCACGCGGCCGAGGGCGGCGCGCAGATCACCCTGTGTGGGCGCGGACCAGTAGGACGCGGGGGGCTGAGGCTTCGCCGCATCATAGCGGGCCCTGTCCACCGTCGTGGTGAAGGCGGCCGAGGCGATCCGCTCGGGCATTGTGGGGTCGTAGAGCCAGTTCGGCCTGCCGGTCAGAGGGTCTATAGGGATGGAGGCGAGGGTGGCCCGCCGGTTCGGTGCCCCGGAGTCAGGCATCACGTTGCGCGCCACGTCCAGCCCTGCAAAGGCCGGACCCTCTTCGGTCAGGGAGGCCGGCTCCGCCGGGAAGGCCTGCCGCTCGCAGCGAAACCGCGCCACCGCGTGACGAGCCTGGGCCAGCGACGTGCTCCACGCCGTGCTTGTGGAAGCACCCGCCCCGGAGCCCCGGCTGTACAGCAGCGGGCTGAACCCCAGGACCACCAGCATGACGACGGCAAACTCCGCCGCCATCCAGCGGAACCGGTTTGGCCCCAAAATCACGGTGTGCACGATCCAGGAGAGTACCGAGGCGAAGCCGAGGATGGCTGCGACGGCACCGGCCCGCGCCGCGGCCAGGGCCGCCGGCTCGCCGAGACCGGCCGCCAGGCGCAGCGACGGGGAGGGAGAGAGCAAGACGGCGATCAGCCAGGGCAGGGCGAAAGCCGTGAACAAGGCCGCGAACAGCCGGCCACCACCCGAGGCCCTGATCTCCATGACCACCAGGCGCACGGCCAGGGTCGCCCATACAATCAGCAGCACCGCCCACAGGCGGGTACTCCCCGCGGGGAGCTGCCCGCCCAGGAACAACCGCGGGCCGGGGAGCTGGTCCAGGCCCCCGTACAGGGCCAGCACCGCCGGGGACAACAGGAGCATCCAGCCGCCGTAGACGGGAAGCCGCAGCAGGAAGCGCCAGGAGGGCATCCCCCGCTGCGCGCCCGCCGGTCGACCGGTCCTCTGCTCCGCCACCCAGCCGCCCGCCCACAGCACCGCGCCGCAGGCGATGACGAGTACCCATACCGCCACGAAGCGCCCGGCGCCGGTGCGCAAGAGGCCTAGACCCGTCGTGGGGGCGGAGGCCCGCCGGTGGATGTGAACTCGGAACGGCCCGGCATCCCTGGCCGAGACGAAAGCCAGGTCGACCAGCCGATCCGGGGACAGTCGGCCACTGAAGCGGGTCGTCCAGAGGTGTTCCCACGAGTACCGGCTCGCGTCCGTCCAGTGGTCCGCCCAGTAGGACAGGTCGCTGAAGGGATGGACGCCCAGGGCCTGCGCTTCCTTGACCAGCCCGCCCGCCCCCTGTGTCTCCCGGAACTCCTCGTACCACCGGCCGGGTGGCAGCACCGTGCGCCGAGGCACGGTGACCACCGGAAGCTCACCGCACTCCACAGGGACCGGCGCGATGACCGCCACTTGTACGACGGTGTGCTCCGGAGCCGAAGCGGCGGCGAACCCCAGTGGGTAGATGGCCTGCTGAGTCTCGAGGCGTATCCCCACGGGGGTCACGTACTTCATCGCCGGTCCGGTACCGGTCGAGGCGGGGAGGATCCTCAGCGCCACGAAATGCCAGCCGCGCTGCACGTAGTCCCGACACGCCCGTGCCAGCGTCTCATCCACCTCGTACCCATTGG
This sequence comes from uncultured Armatimonadia bacterium, assembly GCA_964423635.1. Lineage (GTDB taxonomy): Bacteria > Armatimonadota > Zipacnadia > Zipacnadales > JABUFB01 > CAYRFY01. Next base: position 25,767 of record CAYRFY010000005.1, read on the forward strand.
CCTCCAGCCAGCGTCGGACGTCGTCGGGCCCTTCTCCCTGAGGCAAGAGGACCGACTCGTACCAGCGCACATCCAGACGCTCTCCCGGCCCGACATCGCGCTCCGATAGGCTCTGGGTGA
>CAYRFY010000005.1:25896-35509 GCA_964423635.1 uncultured Armatimonadia bacterium
GGGGGCGGGCGAGACGATGTTCGCCGCCACGCCCGGCGCGCCCCCCGGCACCGGTCGGAGAAACGGCTGCCACGAGGTAACGTCGAGGATCTCTGTCTCGATCAGAGGTGCCGTGCGCCGGAAGACGGCGTCCATGAACTCCCCGGAGGCGGTGAAGACGTCGTCTGGGTCGGGGGCCACCGGTGTGGGAATCAGCCAGCAGAACTCCGTGACCGGGCCACGGTAGACGGGCTGCAAGAGCAGGGTCATCTCGTCCTGATTGGGCCTGAAGACCACCGCGCGTCGCAGGGGAACGGTGATCCGGGCGCTCTCATCCCCGTCGGTTTCTCGGCTCAGGGCCAGAAGCACACCGTCGGCCCACGCGGAGTTGAGAGCTACGAGTAGGAGAAGCGCCGTCCCCAGCGCCCGTACTGCTCGGTGATGGGTCTGAGACATGCGTCTGTTCACAGGGCCTCCCCGCGCTTGGGCGCGGCGGATTGATGCGTGGTGGGCGGAGAAAGTGTCGAGGCAACAGCAGAGACCATTCCGCGCCGTGCCCGCAACGACCTCCGTGGATGCACCCTTGGCGCCGCGCGCCCGTCTGCAGAAGGCGTTGCCACACAGGGCCCGCGGAGAGCGATGCTCTTTTTTCCGATGCGAGTGAACATCGCCGCGAGTGCTGCGTCAACAGATTCAAATGTACTATTGACAATAGTAGGCCCCGGCAGTACAATGAAGCTGTCTACTACGAACCATAGTCGGGGCGACCGCAGCAGCGACCGAGGCGAGTGAAAAGAAAAGCGGTCGAAGGCTGCGGGCCGGCGGACCGGCAGTACCGCGACAGAGAGCATCGCCGCGGGGGTCGTGTGAAGAAGGCCCCCCATCATCGTCGGCCCGCCGCGCCCACAGGAGATTCTCACATACGCCAGTCAGGGCCCGGCCCAGGGGATTGAGCCCCCCTACGAAAGGAGATGGCAAGATGACCGCAGCGTTCGGACGCACCAATGTCGCAATGGTCCTCACAGTCGTGATCGTCCTTACCACCCTGACAGCCACCAGTGCGGTGGCCAACGACACGGGCAAGATCCTGGGCGCCCTCGCAGCAGGATACATCGCCTACGAGATCCTTGACGACCTGGGCCGACAGCCCAGCCATCGGCCGGCGCCACCGCCACCTCAGTACCGTCCCGCGCCCACCCCGAACTACAACCCGCCCTCGGGCTACTACCACGGAGGCGAGGCCAAGTACTGGTACAAGGAGGGCTACAAGGACGGCTTCAAGGACGGCGAGAACTACGGATTTGACAAGGGCTACGGCGTCGGCTACCGCGATGGCGACAGGAACGGGTACCGCCGCGGAACAAGAGACGGCTACAGAGTCGGATACGGCGACGGCTACGATGACGGCCACAAGGACGGGTTCATCCAGGGCCACCGCAGACCCCCGGCGAGGGGACGAAGGTAAGCCAAGGAGGTGTTCGGGCCACACGGGCCACGATAGTGGCACCCTGCGCAACTTGACCTTCGCCGCACCCACAATTCGCTAACACAGCATCTGCCCTCCCGCAGAGCGTGTGCCGCCGCAGCCGGCGCAAGCCGGCGACAGACAGCCGCAGGGCCTCGGCCCCGCGGCTGTCCTGCTGCCACCGGCCACCGGCCACCGGCCGCCGGGCGTGTGCGCGAGACACGCAGGCCCGCAACTCGGGAGGCGACGGACGGCCCCGGCGTCGTGCAGCGAAACTGCTGCTGTCCACGTACAGCCATCACGACGAGGAGAAAGCTCCCACGTCACGAATCAGTCTGCCAGGCATCATTCGCCGTGGGTACCGAGGGGAACTGAGATGACATTCTTCGACAAGCTTCGCCACACCGCCGAGCAGCTCACCGATGGCGCCTCGCGCCAGGTGCAGATCGTCAAGGTACAGGGCACCATCGGCAAACTCAGCGAGGAAGTGGACCGCAACTACGCGGAGATCGGCAAACGGGCCAGGGAACTGTACCGACGCAAGGAGATTCTCGACGGCGAGATCGGGGTGCTCGTCGAGCGGATACAAGCTCTTGAGGCCGAGATTGAGGAGGCGCGTCTGGAGGTTCAGAAGCTGCAGCAGCCCGCTCCGCAGGCCGAGGCCTCCGGCCCGGAAGGAGCCGCCGCGTCGGCGAGCCCCGGCATTCCGCAATCGGGGCCCCCGGAGACGCTCCAGACAACACCGCCACAGGTCGCGGTCCCGCCGGCCTCGCCGCCACCGGCCCCGCCCGTTGTGCCGCCGCAGAGCTTCCAGCCGCCGGCCCCCGCGGCTCCGGAGGCGCCCACCGCGGAGGCCCAGGAGGCCCTCTGCCCCGAGTGTGGCCAGCGGGTCAAGTCGGATGCCAGGTTCTGCGACAACTGCGGCACGAAGCTCGCAGGGGCGTGAGAGACGCAGGTTGCTCACGCGGCCCGGTTGCCCTCCGGACTAAGTCAGCTTGCCGTACACCAGCACATCCAGTGGCGTATGGCTCTCGTCCTGCATGACCTTGCGCAATGTCCCTTCGTGCTCGAAGCCGACTGCTTCCAGGAGGGCCGCTTTACCGGCGGCCCTCTGGTCGCAGTAGGCATGCACCTTCCTGTCCTGAGGGAGGCGCAGCGACCTCAGCATCTCCCCCGCCGGGTCCGTGAAGCCGGGAGCCACCATGAGATCGAGCACCAGGGCCCGCCCACGCCAGGTCTGCTCGACACCCAGCATGGCATGCCCCACCACGGCCCCGGAAGCCGTGCGCATCACCAGAGTTTGCAGCATGGAGCCTTCTTCAAGCCGATGGCGCAGGGCCGGGTACTCGCCCTCGAAACCGGCGTGGCCAAGCAACTGGAACAGGTAGCTCTTGAGCTGCCAGTGGCCGGTGAGTGCGTACAGTGCCTCCAGCTTGGGCCAGTCCTCCCAGCGTGTCTCGGCCACTGTGGCGCTTGCCAAAGCGAAGTAGCCGTGGGGATACGTCGGGTCGATGACCCACGTCATCTTCCCGCTGTCGCCCCGTCCCCGAAAGCCGAAGCTCTCGTAGATGTGATACGGCGGGCTATCGTATCCCGTCCCGAGAAAGACGGCTCGTACCCCGCGGGTGGTGAAATCGTCGCACAGGGCCTGCAGAAGGTGGGTACAGATGCCTTTGCGGCGATGCTCCGGGGGAGTGAACACATGCTGGAGGATGGAGATGCCATCGCTCTCGACGGTGGTGATGTTGCCCACCACCGTCCCATCCGGCAGGACGCCGAGGAAGTCGCTCATGACCAGGTCGTCCAGCCCGGCATCGTAGGCCCGGCGGATGGCGGCACGAGTCAGCTCGCCCTTGTGCCCCAGGAAGGGGACGATGCGGTCCGTCCAGCCGGGCTCGGGAGCGGTGGTCTTGATGATTGTCATCGTCTCGCCGGACTTGAGCACGACACTGGCAAGAGGCTGCTGCATACAGTTCTCCCGGTAGCGGTAGGATGGGCAGATGGGAACCGGCCCCTCAGGGCCCGCCGACGGCCCTACGCAGAGCGGATCGCGGCCCGGTCATCCTCAAACGGCAGATCCACGCGGCGATTGCTCTCCAGGCCGGACTGCCGGAGAGCGAGGGCTATCTCCAGGGCCGCCCTGCCGTCCTCGCCGCTGCACAGTGGCGTGTCGCCGGTCTCGATACAACGGCAGATATCCTGCACACTGCGGACACCGAAACCGGTCATGTCGTGCGGGATGGGAAACTGCTGCTTGGCCAGGGTCTTGTGCTTGGTGGGCACGGCGCCGGGAAGCCACAACTCCCAGTCGGCATCATTGTTGATCGACCGAATCCGCCCCTGGGTTCCGATGAGGTCCAGCTCGACGCCCAGCGGCCCGGGGTCCAGCATGTTCAGGTAGCCGTGTACTCCGTTGGAAAACTGCAGGATCCCCAGGCCGCCTATGTCGCGCTCGGGTTGATCTTCGACCGGTGAAGAGGTCTGACCGACAACCCACTCCACGTCGCCGGCGTAGTAGCGCATGAAGTCGATCATGTGGCTGCCCATGTGGGAGAGGCCGCCGGGGCAGAAGGCCACCACGGCACGCAGTTCGCCGATCAGCCCTTCTTGAAGCATGTCTCTGGCGTGGATGGACCGCGGCTCCCAGCGGCGGGAGCAGTTGACGGCCACGATGATACCTTCCGAGCGGCAGGCGCACAGTAGCCGATCGGCGTCGGCCAAAGTCTCGGCCAGGGGCTTGTCGGCGAAGATGGCGCGCGGGCGATGCTCGACGCAGGCCAGAGCGGCCTCGATGCGCACCGAGGTCTGTGTGGCGATGCTTACGATGTCCGGTCGCGTTGCCTCCATCATCTGGTGGATGTCGGTGAAGGCTCGCTCCAGGCCCCAGCGCTGCCTGAAGGCTTCGGCACGCGCCTGATCCGGGTCGCAGCCGGCGACGAGTTCCGTCTCGTTGGCGGCGGCGTACCGCGCCGCATGGGAATACGGAAGCCCCACGGAGGACCAGCGGTCGATCTCGTCGTCAATGGTGCTGCCGATGCGGCCACATCCGATGACGGCAGCCCGGAGCGTAGCCATGGTTCGTACCTCCAAGACGGTGGTTGGGAAACAGCGGCGGGCGCGCGACCGGCCACCCACTGGGGTGCTTCGCCATCGGCCGCGTTCCGCCCTCCGTCCGCACCATCACACGCGGCCTGCCGGGAACCCGCCACCGCGTGCGCCGGTTGTACATGTTAGCGTGAACAAAGAGACCCCATCGGCAGTCGACTGCAGAGAAAGCGCGGCCCAGCGGCGACGCTCGCCGGGGCGCCCGTGGCTCCGGCGTATCCCTGTGACCCGGGCCCCCGCTGCACGCGGGGCCGTTGCCGTCGTCCACTGCCGATGAACAAGCGAGGGGAGTTCTCCATGCATGACAGCCGCCTTGTCCTGAGCGCGCTGCTGGTGACGCTCGTGGCCACAATGGCGACGGCTCAGGCCCTCAAACCCTGTGACCTGATGGCGATGCTGGACAGCAAGGACCCGGCCGTGGCTCAGAAGGGCGTTGACGGCTTCATGAAGATGGGAGCCAACGGGGCCGTGCCACTGGTATGCTTCCTTGCCGGCAAGGCCCCCAACGTCCCCCGGCCCGGCGAGGCCGCCAAGCGGCGAGCGGAGGCGACGCTGGTGAAGCTGGGGGCGGCCGCGGTGCCCGCCGCCCTCAAGTACCTGCCGGGGGGGAATGAGGAACTGCGAACCCGCCTGGTGCGTGTACTTGCGCAGGTCAGGGACAGCCGCCGGAACGCGCCACTTCTGAGGCTCTGGGAGTCGGAGAAGAGCGATCGCGTGCGGTCGGCGCTGGTCGCTGCCGTGGTCTCCGTCGACCGCGCGAAAGCACTCGGGCTGCTGCGGCAACGTATCGGCTCGGCCCTGCCTCGCGAGCTCCAGGCCATCGCGGCGCAACTGGCGCTGCACGGCACGGCGGCGGACCTCTCCAGGGCGCTGTCTCGGGTCAGCGCCGTCAAGCGCCCGGCCTTCATCAAGGAGGCCATCGCCCAGGTAAAGGCGGCGGGCGGCGCGGCGGCGAGTGAGGCCATCAAGAGGCTCAAGGACCTGTTGTAGAGCCTGTCGGCCAAGTCAGTTGGGCCGCCTACGTGCCTCGTTGCCATCGTTCGGAACGCGTAGGGGGGTGCCGTCATGGTCCTATGGATGTGTTGCCGCCACATGGGGGACGCGCTGACCCACGGGACGTCTTGCTGTCGCGAGTGTGCGAGGGCTTGAAAGGACCTTGCCAACAGGCTCTGTAGCCCCCGCGCGCCCGCACCCGGCCCGCGAGCAGATTGTGCAGGTGGGCGCGCCGAGACGCACCAAGCCGTGTCACCAACACCCAGGAGGCATCGCCATGCTCAGACAGATCCGGGATCGTGCCAGCGTCCGCGACTACAAGCCCGATCCGGTGCCGGACGAGGCGCTGCAGGAGGTCCTGCGCGCGGCCTTCCATGCCCCCACGGCCAATAACGCCCGACCTTGGCACATCGTGGTTGTCACCGACCCACAGAAGCGGGAGCTGCTCGCCAAGACCCACCAGTATGCCACGTTCTGCACCCGTGCTCCGATGGTCCTGGCGTTCTGCGCCGATCCGGCCAGGTCGTCCCACTGGTGGATCGATGACTGCTCGGCGGCAGTGGAAAACGCCATGATCGAGGCGGTCAATCAGGGGCTGGGCACATGCTGGATCGGCTGCCGGGGCGATGAGCAGAAAGGCTTCGACCGGGAGGAGCACGTGAGGAGGGCGCTGGGCATCCCGGCGCATATCCGAGTGCTGGCCCTAGTGACACTGGGCTATCCCGCCGGGGAGCCCCAAGTCAAGGAGCCGGGGCCGATGGATGCAGTCCACTACGAGGTGTGGTGAAGGGCAGGCGGCGGAGCGCCGGCCGTCACCCGCCTTCGGTTAGCGGGACAGCCACTGGCCCGCCGGAGCTGACGGGTCGACGGCGGCGCCTATCTCCGGTCTTCTCCCGGAAACAGGTCCCCCAGGATCATCCGCAGAGCTGTATTGGCCGCCACCAGGCCGAAAACCCCGGTCATCGTGGGCAGGCTGCCCAGAACCCGCCGGCTCCGGCCGCGCCCGGTGCAGCCGCCCTCCCCGCCCATGTCACCATCCGGCTCGCCGACGAATATCGGGTCGGCCGGTTCCACACTATACACGCACTGGAACTGAAGCGGCACACCACGTCGGCGCAGGACCACCCGCACCCGTTTCGCCAGCGGGCAGCCGACGCTATTGCTCAGCGGACCGACGCGGACCGCTGTGGGGTCGGTGCGAAGCGCCGCACCCATCGAGGACACGATGGGGATGCCCCGCTGCACCGCGGCCGCCAGTAGCTCCACCTTCGGATTCACCGCGTCGATGGCGTCCACGATCAGGTGTGGTGGGCCGGCGAGAGTCTGCTGCATGGTGTCGGTGTGCACGAATACGCGCAGAGTCTCCACCTCGCAGCACGGGTTGATCTGCAGCACGCGCTCCCGCGCCACCTGGGTCTTGGGCATTCCCATGGTGGATTCCAAAGCGTAGAGCTGCCGGTTGATATTGGTTTGGCGGATGATGTCGAAGTCCACCAGGCGGAGACGCCCCACACCCGCTCGGGCCAGGGCCTCCACCGCATAGCTGCCCACGGCACCGAGACCGATGACCGCCACGTGCGCGCTTTGCAGCCGGGCGATGCCCTCGGGCCCGACCATGCGTTCAATGCGCTCCAGACGGGGCAACGTCATAGCAGGTCACCCAACAGCCGCCCGGCGTTGCGCCATACCGTCCGCACCAGGTCATCGGGGCTCTCGCCCCGCAGCTCGGCGACACCCCCGGCGATGGCGGGGAGGTTCGCAGGCTCGTTGAGAAGGGCCCCGTCCGCGTCCTGGATAGTGAAAGGCGCGAAGGGCTCGGGAGGGGTCAGGGCGGGTGCGTCGGTCTCGAGCAGGAGCAGTTCCTGGGGTACGGCCGGCAGGCTGCGACGAGCACGCTTGCGCGCCGACTGCAGGATGTTGCCCGCGAAGGAGAACATGGCTCCCATCCGTGCCAGGGGCGGGATCATCTCGGCCGCACCCCCGAAGGAGTGAATGAGCATGCCCGCCGGGGGTGGCCCGACTTCGTCGAGAATCTCCAGCAGCCGGCCCCAGGCCCGGAGGCAGTGAATCATCACGGGCAGGTTGCGCTCGCGGGCGAGCCGGAGCTGGGCGCGGAAAACCTCTTCCTGCGCGGCTTCGTCACGGTCGCCGATCCAGCGGTCCAGGCCGATCTCCCCGATGGCCGAGGGCGCTGCGTCCAGATAACCCTCCAGCTTCGAGACCCAGTCATCAGACCGCTCCTTGACGAACCACGGGTGCAGGCCGAAGCAGGGCACCACCTCCTCGTATTGCCGGGAGAGGTCCAACACCGCCTGCCAGTCAATCTCGGCGGTTCCGTTGCACACCATGCGCCGAACCCCTGCCCGGCGAGCACGAGCGATCACGCCCTCAAGGTAGGGCTCCAGGACCTCCTCCTGCAGGTGGAGATGGCAGTCGATATACGAAGGTGGTGCGGTGTCCACCGGGGCATTATAGAGGACGGGTGGCACAGGCGGCAACGGTGCCGGCGGGGCCGGCCTCGTCTCAGCGCCATGCACTCCCCCGGAGAGAGGAGGGTCTGGGCGACGCCCCGGCCAGACCGCCTACCCGAAACACCGAGCAAGGCGGCGACTGCGGCACCTGATCGCCACGGGTCTCGATCGCTCACCACGGCAACCGATGACCGGTCTGCGGGTGGCTTTGCCGGTCGAGCATCCAGGGCCTTCGCGGGCGAGGCCACAGGCGCGATGCCCTGCATCGCCACCGCTGTGTTGCCGTCATTCACCATCACCGCCCCGGCTCAGGAGGTCGCCGACAACATGCGCAGGATGATCGAGAAGAGCCAGTCCTTCGGGCTCGGCAAGTACCCGATCAGCTTCTGGAACTACACCAACCTGGAGGCCCACGGGGAACACATGACCGAAGCCGAGGTGGAGATGTGGGCCGATGCGGGCTTCACCGTTCCCCAGAGCTCGAGCTTCGACCCCAGTAAGCCGGAACAGGTGGCGCACATGCGGCAGATCCTGGACTGGACGCACGAACGGGGCATGAAGCTCATCGTCTCCGACCCGCGCTGCTCGGCCAGGAAAGGCCCCGAGGGCAAGCTCATTCCCGACGACTACGCCGCCGGCGTGCAGGCCGCCCTCGACCTCCTCGGCGACCACCCGGCGCTGTTCGGCTTCCACGTGGGTGACGAGCCGCGCGCCGATAGCAAGCTTTCTTTCTTCGAGTGCTGCCGGGTTCAGAAGCAGATCGCGCCCCATCTGCATCCGTATGCCAACCTCCATCCCTGGTACGCCGGTATCGAGCCCATCGCAGGCGCGGATACATGGCCCGGCTATCTGGACGAGTATGTGCAGAAAGCCAATCCGGACCTGATCAGCTACGATTACTACGCACAGATGAGGCCCGGCCTGGATGGGTGGGGCACGTACTACAAGAACCTGCGGCTCTACCGCGAGGCCGCGTTGCGCAACTCAGTGCCGTTTTGGAACACGATTCTGTGCACCGGCCACTTCCGCTATCGCTGCCCAAACCTCGACGAGATCCGCTGGCAGTTCAACACGACACTGGCCTCCGGGGCCCACGGCATCCTGTGGTTCTTCTACTACATGCGCGAGCCGCTCAAGAACTACCGCCTCTGCCCCATCGACGAATACTGGGAGAAGACCCAGACCTACGATGACATCCGCCGCGTGCAGAAGGCCTTCCATCGCCGCTACGGCGACCTGTTCACCCACCTTGCCTCCACCCGGGTGACCTTCCACCCCGAGGCCTTCGGCGAGGGCGAGGTGTTCACGCCCAATGCCACGGTCTCGAGACTCCTCGCGGGCGACAAAGACCCCCTACTGCTGGGCGAGTTCGTCGACCTGCGGGGCCGCAAGTACGTGATGTTGGTCAATAACAGCATGACCGAGAGCTTCCACGTGGGCATGACCTTTGCGGGAGACCGCACGAGGGTCTTCTCGTGGGACTGGTACGGTCGTGAGGTCGAGGGCCGCGCCTACAGCGCCGACATGGATGAGCGCGACGAGACGGGCCTGACCATCTACCACTGGCTGGCGCCGGGGCAGGAGGCGGTGTACCGGGTGG
>CAYRFY010000006.1:0-34864 GCA_964423635.1 uncultured Armatimonadia bacterium
GCACAAACTCCACGATCGGCTGTGGGTCGCGGATGCTGTGGGGATGGTGCTGCACGCCCTCCTTGCGCATGAGGGTGATGCTGCCTCCCAGCTCCCGGTGCCGCTCCGCCACTAACCCCGTGTTCTCCTCCCACGGCACCGATTCGTCCGCGTCGCCGTACACGTGCAGGAGCGGAATGCCCGCCTCGGCCAGCGGCTGGAGGCTGTCCACAGGGTTGCCGCTGTACGCCAGAGCCTCCTCCTCGGAGGCGAAGTGATAGTCGCCGATGAGCTTTTGCCAGTCGCCCGCGCTGCCCGCCCCTGTCCCCTTGCCCCCGGGCCAGCTCTTGAAATCACACACCGGGGCGTCACCGTAGATGCAACCCACCTTGTCGGGATTGGCGGCGGCCCAATTGTAGCAGTACAGGCCGCCGCGGCTGAGGCCTTCCAGTGCCGGTCTGGGAGAGAAACCGTGATTCTCGGTGAGCAGCTTGTGCAGCATGGCCCAGTGTGCCATGGCGTCGGGACAGCCGAAAGTGTTCCCCACGGTGATGTAGACCAGGTGGAACCCGTTTTGCAGCAGGGCCACATCGACCTGGGGCTCGTGATCGAAGAACTCGGCTCTCCAGATCCACGGCCTGCCGACTGCGGCTTGCTTAGGGCAGACCACCCAGGTCGCACAGCCATCTACCTCGAAGTCGTGACGCTCGAAGCCACGGTAGTCCGAGACGGCGCCCGGAAACGCCGGATGCTCGTCGGCCTGCAGCGGCTGCAGATCGATCTGAAGCGAGATCGGCGAGAAGAGCTCGCGTAGCTTCGGCTCGAGCTCCGCGGCCTTTGCCTTTGCGGCCTCCAGCGCTATGCCGGGAGGCAGGCCCGGGCGGCTGTGCCCGATGTGCGTCAGCCACGTATCCAGCAAGAGGCGATTGTGCCGGCGCAACGTGGCGAGCAACTCAGCGTCGGCAGGCGCCAGCGGCACGTATGTCTGAGGCAGCAGCGCGATGCCCGCCGCCAACTCGTCCCGGGTCGCGGTGGTTGTCCACACGCCATTGACCCGCACCTGGTACCGCTCCGCCGGGGCACCTTGTATCTGCAGCTTTGCTCCGCAAAGCCTCTCCCCTATCCTCTCCTGGCGCACCGACAGCAACGGCCACTGCGGGTCCAGCGGGAAGGGTCGCCTGACTTGGGCCTCGAGGTGCAAAGCGCCATCTGCGCCCGCGATGTGGGCGGCCTTGGCGGCGATCACATCCGCGTCGCCCTCGGCTCCCAGCGCCGTCAGCACCGGCGCCGCCATCAGGAAGTGCCCGAAGGCGTCGGGGTGGACACCATCGGGAGAGAAGGTGTACTTCGGCATCTCCGCACGCCGCGCGGCGAGGTGGGCGTTCAGGGCGGTGTGTAAATCCAGCACCACGGGCCCAGTGGCCTCTTCAGACGACTCGCGGGCCGGAAGGCCCGCGCCACCGGGTGCTCCCCACCTTTGCACCATCCATTCCGAGTACCGCCCCAGAACCTCGTCGTAATCCCGGTACGGCCGGCCGCCGGGATAGTCAGCGCTGCCGTCCGGCAAGGTGCGGCTCATGATCGGCAGCGCGTCAAAGGGCGGGGGAGTCATCAGCACCAGCGGGATCCTGGCCTCCCCCACCTCCGTCACCAGCCGCTCCATGCCGTCCTTGAACGCGGCGAAGCGGTCCTCGCTGAAGGGGTAGTAGATCCCGTCATTCATCCCGTAGCAGGCGAGGATGAGATCCGGCTGGGTCTCGGCCAGCGCCCTGCCCAGGCGCTCGTGCAGGCAGGGCCGGGGGAATTGGCCGTCGGCGTGCCCCGGTTCCGTGAGGCCGGAGACGTTCTCGCTGGGCAGGCCGATATTGATGATCTCGAACTGACGCTCCGGCATCCGGCAACGCAGCCAGGCGTCGATGGTGTCCACATACATCCCGCCGTAGGCGATGCTGTCGCCCAGAAACAGGATGCGCGTCACGTTGTCCAGATTGATCTGCGGTGCCATCTTGGGTTTCTCCGTGGTGTCGGCCGGTGTCGGCGCATCCGCGCTCAGTCAGGGCTCGCCGTGCTTGTCCACATAGTCCTTGCGGCCCTGCAGCATGTACTGCCAGATGCCCTCGTCGAACATCTGCACCCGCTGCTTCTCGATGTCCGTCCTGGCCGCCTCATGCGCCCGGGCCATGTACCCGGCGAACCTCTCCATGCGCTCCGCGGTGCCCAGCCACTTCCAGGCCATCTCCTCGCTCTGGTGGCAGTGTTTGTCCTCGGTCTGCACGTCCGGTGGGTAGTTCTTCGGGTCGGAGTAGGTCTGCTCGATGTCCAGGTAGAGCTGCTTCATCGGTTCGGCGGCGGCGCCGTAGTAGCGGGTGAAGAACTCTTCGACCAGGGCCTCTCCGTCGAGGTTGGGATCATCGGCCAGGCGCAGGGTTACGTACATGTCGAGCTGGTCGTGCAGGAAGCTTTGGCCAAACTCGCAGGAGTGCTCCATGAAGATGCCCTTGATCCCGGCCTGATGGTACATGGCCATCTGCTGGATGGCGGTGTGGACGAAGAAGCCGGGGAACACCTTGAAATGGCTCACCGGGTCCATGAAGGCGGGGAAGTTGTAGTACAGCCACAGGTACAGGGGGCGCTTGCCGCCCGACTTCTCCACCCACGTGTCGAAGATCATCTGGTCGTTCTCGGCCAGCTTCGGCGCCCACCAGTTCCGGGTGTGCAGGCACATCTGCACCGCGATGTTGTCCTCCAGCTCGACATTGCGGGGGTAGTAGGCGTAGTCGGCATAGGCCAAAGCGGCCACCCAACGATCCGGGCGGTCCTTGCCCACGGCTTTGGCGACCGTGTTCACCAGCCCCCACACGTAGTCGCTGGCCACCCCGCGGGAGAACTGCTGATTGCTCCGGTCCGCCTCGTCCATCAGGGCCTGACAGGTGGGGCACTTGCAGAAGCTGTTGTTATCTTCCGGCACGATGCCGAAGTATGGCCCGCGATTGGCCGAGCCGGGCTGAGAACCCTTGCCATCGAAATAGTCCTCGGCATCCTGGATGAGCTGAGCGACGAAGCCCTCGTTGGTGAAACACGGCTGGGGCGGCCGGCCCTCGTATCCCTGGGCGAACCAGTCCGGATGGTCCTGCAGGAAGCGGTCATAGTAGCCGCTGAAGGAATGGCAGGTCCAGAAGCTCTCGCCCCCGATGCGCATGCGCAGCTTCCACAGGTCGGCTTCCCCGGCGGGGACGGTGTCGGGTGGGCCCGGCAGGTAAGTGGGGCCGGGGGTGATCCAGCGGTGGCGCATGGCGGGCTTGCGCCGCAACTCGTCCCCGCTCACGGTCAGCGTGGAGGTCTTGTCATAGACGGTGCCGATGTCCCCCGGGGCGTACCAGCGCACGCCGCAGGAGCGCTCCAGCAGGTCGTAGGCGGCATAGAGCGTGCCGTTGGCATCGAAAAAGCCCGGCGGTTGTATGCCACCGGCGAAACCTATGCCCGTGCGCACCGGCCCGCTTCCTTCATCCAGGTGCAAGAGCAGCGTGGTGGCAGCGTCCTTCTCATACGGGCCGCCGGTGGCGAAGGCCGGATCGCGCACCACATTGCTCACCCGCACCTCGTCGATATGGCCGTGCAACGGGTTGCCCACGACATCCCCGGCGATGCCACCGACATGGAGGGCCGAGCCCTCGCAGGTGCTCTTCACGAATTGGCTCTCCCCCACCTTGACCCCATCCACATACAGCATGGCCTTGCCCTGCGACAGGCTGTGGGTGGCGAGAAGGTGGTGCCAGCCGGGGGCCAGCTCCTCGGAGACGATGGCGCGCACCTGCTCGCCGTCGTAGGTGAAGTACCCCACGCGGTCGGTGTTCTCCATCCGCCGCAGGATGTGATACGTCCACGGGCCGCCGCCGTCGAGGCGCAGGATCGTGCCCTCGCGCGGCTGAGTCGCCTCACTGAGCCGCACCCAGCACTCCAAAGAGCCCTCGGCGTCCTCAAAGCCACAGTCACCGACCCTGCTTCCCTGGTTCTTGCCATTGAAGCTCAGGGCCTTGCCGAACCTGCCGTCGATCCAGCCGGGGTCGGTGCTCTCGGCCTTGTCCGGCCCCTGTTCATCGCACCCGATGAGCACCAGGGTCTGGGGGGCGATGCGGACGAGGTACTCCTGGTCGGCGAAGTCGCTACCGCGCAGTCCAAAGCCCACGGTGGCCTTGCTCTCACCCACCAGGATTCTGGGGCCGGCGATCTTGTGTTCGTCGGTGAGGATGGGCAGTTCAGCGCCGGTGATGAGCTTGACGTGGTGCCACAGTTCGGCGGCGGCGAACTGGGCCGAGCGCGTGGCCTGGGCCGAAATGACGATGGTGCAGGCCGGTGCTCCGTCGCGGACGAGAGTGAACTCCTGGGCGGAATTGGCGCACGAGGCACCGAGGACGACAGTCGCGGCACAGCAAAATGAGACAGCACGCATGATGATGGCTCCTTGTGGAGGAGTAGGTGTGACGGTATTGACTGTAAGAGCGCGGAGCGGTGCAGGCGTCTGGCCTGCATGTCGTTGGCCGTCCGCCGCCAGTGGGGCGGGCTTTCCTGCCCGCCGCCGTTGGCCGTTGGTCGGTCACCTCTCCCAGGCCCGAAGGGCCGACTGGGAGAGGTCGGCCGGGCGTCCCGCGAAGCGGGGCGAACGGACGGGTGAGGGGAGGACCCACCCGACCGACGCCAGGGGGCCATCGCTACAGCACCACGCCACGCTTCGCCACAGTCGACGAGCCCTACGAGAACCGTACGTGTCGGCACGTTCGCGGGCCCGCTCCAGTTGGCTCGCAGCGCTCGGGCGTTGCGCCTGCCGGTCGCTTCCAGGAGGCAGCCGCCAACGGCAGACAGCGATGCGGGTCCCGCTTAGCGGCGACCCGCGGGCACGGGTTACACGTCGGTGCGCGGTTGCTGGCGGTCAAACGCCTCTGGGTTACTTCACCCGCACTTCATACCACAAAGTGCGGTACCGGGGCGAGAGCATTAAGATGGCCTCGCCGTCACCGGAGATCACTGGAACCGGGGCGAGGCGCCGGCCATCTCCGTCCAGCGCGTAGGCGGTGAGGCGCTCCGGCGAGACGGGCAAGCGGACCGTGGCGGTGATCCCCTCGCACAGTACGGGGCCCTTGCCCCAGGACTTGCGCAGACTGACACCATCGGCTCCGAGCTTCTCTAGGATAGCGCCGGTGTTCCGCGCCGTGCCGGAGGCCGCGACGAGCACGCGGCCCGGGCTTGTCAGGTCTGCCCCATCGATGCAGACCGCGGAGATCGTCGCCGCCCCTGTTGCACACTCAATGGCAGACAGCTTCAGACCGCCCAGGTCGAATCGCCGTCCGTCGGCGAAGCCTGTGAAGAGCCGCGTGCGCGGACTGCTGACTGTGAACACGCCCCTGCCGGCTCGCGTGATATCCCAGACCATTTGCCCGGTATCAGAGACGAAGCGCTTGGGACCGTCCACCGAGTCCTGCGACACCGGCGGCAGCGGCGAGACCCCGCCCGTCTCCGCCACATCCTCAAGGAGCTTGAGCCCAATCCCATGGCGCAGTGCCCAGCGGCTGTCCAGACCGAAGCTGTCGGTCACGAGCCTCGTGGGGTCGGGAACCTCGTGCAGCAACTCACGCTCCTGCTCCGCCGTGATGGGTGCGGCGATCACGCTCCTTGCGGTCGCCACGTCCCCGCGGCGGAACATGGCTACACAGGCCGGCATGTGCACCAGCTTGTGGGGACTGGCTTTGAAGCAGAAGAACCCCGTCATGTAATCGGGCTCGTAGTTCGTATCATGGGAGTGTGCAAAGCTGAACACCCCCGCCCAGTCCTGGAAGGCGGCCATTGCAGAGAGAATCGGGAACCCCTCCGCCGTGAACTGGTTCGGCTCCGGATGGTCGTACTCGCTGACCGTGTAGGCCATGCCAATGACCCGCCGCGAGGCCAGGTGTCCGACGCACCCCGCCGGGTCGTTGACCAGCGCCAGATTCCGCACAAACCAGGCGCTGCTCTTGTCCCACGACCGGCCCTTCGGGAAGGTCGGGTGGTGCCAATACTCGTGGGAATCGATATAGTCCAGGCGGGACTGGAGGAACACCGGGCTGGCACTGAGCTGCGTTCCCGAGACGAGCGCTTGCGCTTTCAAGTCATTTCTGATGTAGCCATACATCCCGTCCCAGTAGTCCTGCTCGGCAGCATAGACGAAGTCGACGAAGTCGTGCAGTTGCAACGGGGTCACGCGGTAGTCGGTTCTCCGGACGAGAGCGACGGAACGATCTTCCAGGCGCTGCTCGGGTCCGGGACCGGCCACTCCGCCCGGCCTCAGGGAGACGTCGGCGAACTCGTAGACGCCGGGCGCCGGCATGATCGCAGTGATCCTGGCCTCCTCGTCATCGCGTCCGGCGATGAATGTGAGCGTGTGTCGCCGCCAAGATGCGTCGGTGTCCAGCTTCACGTCCAGCCCGAGCTTCCCCCACGGCGCATGGTTCATCATGCAGTTGACCGTCACAGCGCCGGGCTCATCGGAGCGTAGGAGGACCGAGAGCGTGTAGGTCTGCCCCCGGGTGACGGCGAGGTCTGCATGGAGCAACTGAGGGAGAAACGAGGCATGGCCAACATCCTTGATGGTGATCCGCCGCGCCGGCTTTCCATCGGGGCCACCGTGAATCATCTCGTCCGTGGCGCGCATGGTCTCGTCAAGCTGCAGACGCCACGCAGGCTGCCCTGACGCCGCGGCGGCTCGGAACTCGGTATCCCCGAGCATCTCGGGGCCGAGCGAGGCATTGCCTACATCCCACGCCTCGTGCAGCGCCTCCGTCGTGCCGTACTTCCCCCTGAGCCAGTCGTTCCAAAGGTCGCTAAACGTTGTCGCATACGGGCCCGGCAGGTTGTCCAGCGCCCCGTACCGCCACCGGTTGAGCAGTGAGTTCTCGTTGTTGATCTCAATGAAAGCCACCGCCGGCTCGTCGGTGTAGGCAATGCCCGTATAGGGGTTGACGTGGGTCAACAGATCGCGGGCGTACTTCTTTTGCAGCTCGATCATCCGCGGCTCGAACTGGTTGATGCCCTTGCCGAACTTCGGCAGGAGCGCGGCATCGGGCCCGAAGCCCTCTTCGGAGCCGAACTCACGGGAGACGTGCAGATTGATGTTCACGTAGATCCCGTGCTGTTTGAGACAGTAGATGAAGTCGTCGAGCCTCCTCAGCTTCTCCGGGCTGAGAACGGTCTTGTTCGGGCTGCCCTCCCAGATCGACCCGCTGTCCATGTGGTGCAGCCGCACGCAATTGATACCCAGCCGCGCCAGTCGCGCCGCGACGCGCTCGGCCTTCTCCCGGCTCTCCGGGAAGCTGGCCTCGTACACGGTGTTGGTGCCCCAGAAGCGAATGAGACCGGCGTCGGTGGCCAATCGTCCTTCGGGCGTCACTCGGACGAAGCCGGAGCTGCCCGCGATCTCCTGCGGGAGCCAGGAAGACACGTCCGTCGCGCCGGAGCCCCCGGCTTCCGCCTGCCGCGACACGGCGAAGGGAAAGAAGTCACCTGGGGGGCCCGCGGTCACGACAGTTCGGTCGTCCGCGGCCATTGTCACTGCAACACAGAAACACACGGTCAAGAGGGTTGCAGCAGGCGGTCCGACAATCATCAGCAGACTCTTGTTGCGCAGCGCGTGCGCTGCATGCCGCACAGTCCTGTCGGGCGGGGAGCAGCTCATCGTTCAATCGCCATTCCCGAGCATCTCCGCCAGCCACGGCACCGCGATCTGCCCCTTGAAATGGTGCATGGGCTCATCGATGTTGGCGTAGGCGAAATACTCCTGCATGGTGAGGCCTTCGGGCAGCTCCACGTCATCCAACGGGCGCTGCTGGGCGGTGGCGTACTTGGGGTAGTAGACGACCTCAAACCGATCCTCGGCCCCCAGCAGTTGGTACGCCCGGCGGATCTTGTCCAGCACCCTGGTGCGGCCACCCTCGGTGATGAGCAGCGCACGGGGCGCTAAGGATGCCTGCAGGTCCGAGTAGTCGAACCAGGGGAGCATGCCCGGCACGTACTGGAAGGTGCCGATCCGCAGCAGGTTCGTGGCCACGGCCCTGCGGCGCCAGTCGATGGTGGTGTCGTTCCACACCACCGCTCGGACCGAGGGGTCCAGGACGCCCAGGATCAGGGCGGGCTTGGCCCCCAGGGAGTGGCCGCTGGTGGCCACGCGGGCTGCGTCCACACACGGCTGTGTTTTGAGCCACTGGAGCACGTGGTACTTCTGGAACACTGAGATGGCCTCGTACGAGCGTCCGGCCCAGAGAGCGTGGACGGAGAACTCGTAGCTATCCTCGCGGATCGGGTCTGCCAGCTCGTTGGTTGCCGGGTTCTCCAGTGCGACGCTCACCATCCCCGCACGCACGTACTCCAGCGCCATGCGGTTCTTCGCCGCGTGACGGTGGCTGCAGGGCTGACCGTTGAGCTCAAGCTCCTCGGTCATGGACTCCTTGCTGGAGAATGAGCCCGGAAAGCACATCACCGCAGGCGCGGGCGACCGGGCGCCGGCGCCGTCCGGAACCAGCATCAGGAAGGGCACCACGCTGTATGGCTCGGGGTATGCCTCCCATCTCTGCAACTCGTAGCCCTCGCGCTGCTCGGTGTAGATGCGCCTGGGCGGAGGTTGCACCTGCTGCAACTCCGGGAAGCTCATGAGGTCGTGTAGTTTCGCGCGCACCGCTTCCTGCCAGGCCGGGAAGTCCTCTCCCCTCATGTCGGGAGGAAACTCAAGCTTGGGCTGCAGATGCTTGATGTACGCATGGATGAACCCGGTGCTGCTCATGAATCGGCCGTCATCTCGGCCGCTGGCGAACACGGGTGGCACGGCCTCATCTCCCTCACTCTCGGCGGCCGCCATGGAGGGCGGCCCGGTCTGAGCCAAAGAGCCCGCGGCGGCCGCGGCCCCCGCGATCCTCAGGAAGTCGCGGCGCGAGGCATGCCCGGGTGGCGTGTCCCTCGGCTCAGTCATATGTACTCCTTCGGCGGCGGATCAAGCTCACACACCCGCCGGCGGCCGCAGTGTGCCGTGGCGTCGTGCTCCCGAACCGTCCACTTCAACAATGTCCTGCTCCTGCCCTTCCCCGATGGAGACCGGATGACGGACCTGAAGACCTCCGGGCGCGGGCGACCAATAACGCCCCCTCACCCCTCAAACCCAAACGAGTAGAACTCCCCGTCGCCCACTATGACCCGCACGCGGATGGTCTTGCCCGCCAGTGCGCTCACGTCCGCATTGCCCTGCCACGTCACCGTCTGGCGGACGGCATTTTCCGCGATCGCGTCGCAGTCTGCTTCCGCATAACCGGGGATCGGTGCCCCGGCCTCGTCCTGCAGCTCCACACGGAGCCACCCCAACGGGCAGTCGCAGTTGACGATCATCTTGCTCCCGGTAAAACGCAGCGGCCGGGTGACCACGTGGCCGCCGGACTGGGCGTGGCATGATAGAGACGCAAAGCCATCCAGGCGCAGGCGCGCCAGACCGATGGCGCCCTCGAACTTGGTCTCCCTGGTGAAGGCGTACCCGTGCGGGAAGCCGCAGGCCATGTAGTAGAACAGGAGCTCGTCGCCCACCTCGATCGGGTTGGCGGTGACGGCGTAGCTGTCGTCGAACTGCCCCGGTCGCCCGCGGGGGATGAACATCGGGGCGGTCGGGTCGCGCTGCCACTTGGTCCCATCGCGACTGAAGGCGAACTGGGTATCCAGGGGCTCCAGCCCATCGGCGATGAAGGCCCAGGGGAAGCCCAGGTACAGCCCCTGGTACTTGACCACGGGCATCTCGTAGATCTCGTAGTGCGGCGGGTCGCCTGGGATGGGCTCGATGACGGTCTGGGCCTCCGTCCAATGGATGAAGTCCTCGCTGGTGCTGTAGCCCACGTCCCGGGCGCTGGTGGGGCCGTCGGTGCGCGGGTAGGCCACGTACTTGCCGATTCGCTCGTCCCAGCCCAGGAGCACGTTGGTGTCCCCGTTGGGCAGCACCGGGTTTTCGGGCGCTTCAGAAAAGTGCAGTCCGTCCGGGCTGAAGGCCACCATCATCCCCCGGCCGCTGCCGTCTAGCTGCATCTGGAAGCCGAGAGCCTTGTACCGGCGCGCCGGGTCGGGATCGTGGGGATCGCGGATGAAGTTGCTGTAGAAGACCAGCTCCTCCTGGTACCGCGCCAGCCGGGCCTCGTGGTCGAACAGCAGGTTGTTGTCCGTGGAGCCTTCGTAGCTCGCAACGCCCAGGTTGGGCTTCTCCCAGTGGAGGCCGTCTTGGGACACCGCCACGGCGTAGTGCTGGAACTCGCCGCGCTCGATCATCTGGTAGATCACGTAGTACAAGCGGTACTGTCCGCTGGGCTCGTCGTAGAAGACGCTATTGCCCAGGATACCCAGGAAGGAGGACTGCTCCCAGGGCCGGTCCGGGACGATCGCCGGTCGTGGCTCCTTGATGGGCCGGTTCCAGACCCGCTCCAGCAAAGACATCTCGTCAACGAGGTAGTCATCCAGGAACAACTGGCGGTTCTGGCCGATATCGAGCACCTCGGGTCCCTCCCTGGGGATACGCCCTGAAGTCACGTCATCGAACCACGCGCTGCCGGCATCCGCATGAAGACGCACCATGGCACCCGTGGTACCACCGGGGGCGATGGCGTCGGCGCTCACCTGCGTCCAGTCGCCGGCATCCGTCGAGCCATCAGCGCTGCCCAGGACGTTGAGGAAGCCGTCCACGAAGTCGAGGGTCAAGCGGGCCTTTGCTCCGGCCTCCGCTCTGGCCCATCCCGACGCGCGCCATCTCTGTCCGGGCCGTGCGGCGCACCAGGTGGAGCGTACCTCGGCCGATCGATCCGGCCCGGAGGTCAGGCGCAGAGAGCGAGCGCCGGAGTGCGTGGCCTCAGCGGTGACTGTCACCTGTCCCGCTGCCCCCAGCCAACCGGGCGGGGCCCCGTCCTGGGCTCCCGTCAACTCGAAGCTCGGGTTTGGTACCATTCCACCCAGCCCGATCTCCTCGGCCGACCACCGCTGCAGCGACACGTCATCGGCCTGGAAGCGGCCTGTCTCGCCTGAGCCGCTGAAGATCAGCGCGGACACGGAAGCGGCCTCGCGGGGTGTCACGGCGGCCAGGACGACGCGGGTCCAGTCCTCGCCGGGAGAGGGAAAGCGCGCCAGCACTCCTATGCGCCGGCCTGTGGCATCGAAGAACTGCAGGTAGAAGGATGGACGCGCGGGGGCCTCGGAGCGCAGCCAGGCGGTGGCGAGGTGGACATCGCCGGGGCTGCAGGGGGAGTGGGCCGAATCCACGGACACCGAGGCTCCCGGACCGGGGTCCACGGCCTTTAGCGCCGCGGCGCCGCCGTGGACCGGCGAATGGGTCAGGCGGACATCGCCTTCGAGCACCGTCCAGCCCTGCGGGTGGCCCGCGGGGTCAGCGCCGCCCTCGAAGCCGCCGCTCTGGAGCAGCTCCCGGGGCTGACACCAGACGACAGGGCTGAGAGCGAAGCAGAGCAGTGGCAGCAGAGCGCGGTTCATCTGGAGGCTCCCTTCGTGGTGCGGTGGAGAAGGGCGTTGCGGGCGTCGGACGGCTCAGCCGCGGCACACACGGCAAACGTCGCGGGGCTCTGCCCCTGTACCCCGCTGGGGCCACAGGCCCCAGACCCCGCCTGCTCTGCCGTCGGGCCGCGGGCCCGCGCGGTCACACAGGCGTTCCGGGATACACCAGGTCCGGGTGTGCTTCCTCCAGCCAGGCCCTCACGCGCTTGACGGTGCCGTCCTTCCAGCCGATGTACGGAGGGCGGCAGCGCTGGTGACCCCTCAGACAGCCCGAGGCGACGCCCAGGCCCTTGTCGGCCACCGGGTCGATCATGCCCTCGCCCAGGCCCTCCACCACAGCCGCCCACTCGGAGAAGAACGCCGCCGCACGCTTCTGCATCTGCACGGCCTCATCCCACTTCCGCGCGCTCGCCTTCCCGTACATCTCCAGCACAAAGGCCGGATTGGTCAGCACCAGCGAGCTGCAAGAGCCTCTGGCGCCCAGAAGCATGCCCGACACCAGCAGGTGCTCGGCCACAAAGAACGAGACACCCGGCACCCGCATCACCGCCTCCTGCAGGGCGCCGAAATTGGCGCCGGCGAAGGTGAACTTGACGCCGACTATCTTGAAGCCGGCGTCGAGGAGCCGCAGATAGTCATCGGCCAGGAGAAAGCGCTTGGACCGCGGGATGTTGTAGTGGACGAGGGGCATGTCCGGGCAGACGGACTGCACGTCCGAAAAGAACTGCACCACCTCGCGGTCGCTCAGCTCCATCCAATAGGGCAAGGCCACCTGCACCGCCCCCACCTGCGGCTTGTCTGCCGCATACCGCACCATGCGGCAGACCTTGGCGGTGGCGTCGGCGCAGCACCCGATCTGCAAAGGCATCTTCGCCGCGCCGCAAAGGTCGGCCTGGATGTCCACCATGCGCCGGAACTCATCGAACTCCAACGCATAGAACTCGCCGGTACTGCCGGTGGTATAGATCCCGTGTACCCCGGCGCGGATCAGGGTCTCGATATTGGCGGCGTAGCTCTTGTCGTCGAGGGTGAAGTCGCGACGCCAACTCAGCGGCACGGCGGCCCAGATCCCGTGCAGTGTCTCCGCCGTCAGTCTGGCCATGTGCCCAGCCCTCCCAGTCGTGATAGGTTCAGGAGCCGTTCTGCCGTACCCCGCAGGATCATCCGCTTGTCGCCATCAGGGATCTCGGCGGTATCAATTCGCGCCCGCTGCGCTGGGGCATAGTAAAGGGGCGAATCCGTGCCGAAGAGGATCCTGTCGGCACCGATCTCCCTCACCGCCCACTCGATCAGACCCGAGCAGAGACTGCTGATGCTGGAAGTGTCTGTGTACACATTGCCATGCCGGGCGGCCTGCACGGCCCGCACCTGGTGCGTCATATCCCCATCCCACCCATTGCCCAGGTGCGCCAGGATCAGTGGGACCTCGGGGAACGCATCGGCCAGGGCGATGAAGTCCTCCGGCATGGAGTGCGGGTCGCCGCTGTGGCTGAGCACGACGGCACGGTGGCGCGCCGCCAGCTCGAAGACCGCTTCGCCGTGCCGGACGATGGGGTACCCATGCTCCTCCGGATGGACCTTGATCCCCGCACACAGGGGAGAGGAGAGCAGTTTTTCGGCCTGCACCACCGTCTCCGGCGAAAGCGGGCTGACCACTACCCAGTAGGCAAGGCCCTGCACACTTGCCACCGCCTCGGGCGTCTCCCGGTTCGCCCGCACAGGGTCGCCCTCAAGCCTAGGCAGCAGCCCCAGCAGCGGGGAGACTACGGTCAGGCCGATGCGGGCGCGACGCGCCCGGGCCTGCACGGTCTGCAGATCGCCGCTCATGAGGTGGCTCTTGAGGTCCCCATTCTCTCGGCGGTAGGCGCCGTAGTGGGCGTGGATGTCGATGGCCTCCACCTCGCGGACTATCGTCTCCATTCCTGGTCATCTCCTCGGAAGGAGTCTGCGAGCCGGCGGGTCACGAGTCGCGAGTCAACGGCGACGACATCAACGGCATCGACGACTGCGGCGTCAACGGCCACGGTCCCGCCGGGCGGCAGCGACGCGTCGGGGACGCCTGCGGGCGGTGCGCGTCGTAGGCCGTGCTCTCCCTCCTCCCGTCTCCGCAGCCGTACCGCGCAAGCGGCTCGCATAGACGCCGAGGGTGGACGGGGGGTGAGGCGACGTTGACGTTCGCCGTGCCGCCATCACCCCTCGAAGTCCTCCTCACTAATCCAGTATCCGGCCACATACGAGAACGGGGCGTCGCCCTTGTAGTGGCTGGCGACGAACACGCGGCCGTCGGGGAGCTGCACCCAGCCCGAATAGCCGAAGTCGCCCAGGCCGGACTTGCCGTCATTGTGAAGCTCCAGGATGCGATCCACCTCGTACTGGTTCGGCAGGCCATCGGCGGGCGACCACGACCATTCCGTGTCGCCATAGCGCGGCTCGTGGATGCTCAGCTTCACCACGTACCAGCGGCTCTTGCCCGCATTGTGCTCGAAGCCGAAGGCGGCAAAGCCCGGGAAGCCCCTGGGAGCGTTGCCAAACCTCACCGACCGCCTGCCGCGGTCCAGCGGCACGCCGTGGTCCGCCAGGTCGAGGGTGCACTCGGCCTCACCATCGATCTCCAGGCCCACGGTGCCACGGTCGTAGGTGAAGACGTAGTCGTGCGGTACGGTGGCATCCACCAGCACCGGCTCGGCGTCGGGCACGTCGAGTAGGACCCTGTCGGGCAGGATGCTCCACCGGCAGCCCAGCATCACGCTGCAGTGGTTTGCCTGTGCGGTCTCGACGGACAATCTCGCCTCGAGGCGCGCCGTCGCGTAACGTGGATCGGTGATCGGGCGCAGGCAGTAGGTCACCGCGTCGGCGTTGCCCTCAGAGTTCTCGATGAGCAGGGCGTCTTGAGCAAGCCCGGCGCCGTTGCCCACATCATAGGCGCTGGGGGCGTAGAACCGCTCGGCATCCACATCGCCCAGCCAGGCGCGATTGCCGCCGTTGGGCCCTACGTGGCGGTAGGTGATGAGCGTCTTGCCGCTGCGCAGGAGCCCGGCACAGGGCCGGTGGCCGATGGTGGGATTGGGCTCCGGGGGTGACCACGAGGCGCCCTCATCGTGGCTCTCCATGACATACGTGGGCTCCTGGACGCCGGAGTTCTCGCGTAGCAGCGCGCGCAGAGAGCCATCGGGCGTCTCAAACATCGATACCTCGCACAGCACCAGGCCGACGTCGATGGCCAGCGGGGCCCATTCGAACCACGTGCTGCCGTTGTCGTCCGACCGGTACATGACCTGCTCGCTGGTGGCCTGCCCCAGGAGGGGATTGGCCGCTTTGCCCACATGGCGGTGGCCGGCGGTGAGGAAGCTCTTCTCGCCCACGCGCAACGGCCGGTCGGGAATGGCGTGGCGCAGGCCCGTCGCTTTGGGCTCTGACCAAGTCCGGCCCTCATCGCCGGAGCGGTACGTGGCACCGCCGACGGGAGAGCTGTCGGTGATCAGCAGGACTTCGCCGTCTCCCAGCACGGTGAGCCGCGGGCAATGGCCGCGGTCGGCCAGGACAAAGGGCTCCGACCACGTCTTGCCCAGATCGTCGCTAATCCGCACCTCCATCCGCGAGCGGGTGGCCACATGCTTGTCCGCCACGCGATAGGCACAGATCAGGCGGCCGCCGTGGGTGAGACAGACGTCCGGGAAGCTGATGTAGTCGGTATCGCTGCGGGCGATGGTTACGTGCCGATCGGGGATGTCTGTGATCGAGCGCATCTTGGTCCTCTGTCCTACCGCACAGGATGTGAGGGTGAGAGTCACCATCAGTGTTGTCAGTACGCGAAGCACCGGGCACCTCCCTGGTATGCATAGCCTGCGGCCATTCCTAATAGCATCACCCCGCACCGCTGCCGGCATCTCTCCAGAACTGCCGTTCACGGGGCGATGTCACGCTCAGTGCACTTCGATCTCCCGCAGCCGCACGATATGGTCGGAGTGACAGGAGGCGGTGAACAGCACACGCAGGCTTTCGGCCCGCACGGGCTCGAACTCCACCAGCGGACGGAGCTGAGTGTTCCCCTCCACCGAGGCCACGGTGCGCCAGTCTTCGCCCTCCGGAACCTGGACCTCGAAACTCCGGGGCACGTATTGACCCGGGTCGGCGCCGGCGGCGTGGGCGTAGAAGTGCAGGCGGACCCGGCGGAAGCTCACCGGCTCGGCGAAGTCCAGGCGCAGCCAGTGTGGTGGCGGGTTGTCACCCGACAGCCAGCGACTGCGCTGGTCGTCGGTGACAAGTCCGTCAATGGCCCCGCCGGGGGTATAGTTGCGGGCCTCGCTATAGATCGAGTCCGCGGTGGCCACGGTGCCTCTGGTGGCCAGGGCGAGGTTATCGGCCACCCGGGAGCCCACCGTGGGCCAGGCCTGCAGGCTACGCAGGGCCCGGCGCACCTGGTGTCCCGGCAGCTCTCTGGGGGTCCGGCCCTTCTTCAGGCACAGCGCCGCCGCGGCGCCCGCCGCCTCCCCGATGGGCATCGTGGTGCCCATGACCCGCGTGGAGCCGTGGGCCACGTGGTCCGCACTGATGGGGCGGCCCGCCACCAGCAGGTTCTCGACCCCCAGCGGCACCAGGCAGCGGTAGGGGATCTCGTAGTGCCGCGACAGCCGGGCGCCCGCGGCATCTCCCGTGCCGTCGGCCGAGTGGATATCAACCGGGTAGAAGCCCCGGGCGATGGCGTCGCGGAACTGCGCTCCGGAGAGCACTTCCTCAGCCGAAAGCGTGTACTCCCCCACGATCCGGCGGCTCTCGCGCACGCCGATGAACTCGGCGGTCTGCAGCAGGTAGCAGTCCTGACAGCCGGGCACGTACTTGCGGTAGAAGCCCACCAGCTTGACCGCCTCGCGATGGGCCTCCACATGCGCGTAGGTGAGGTCCTCCACCTTCAGCCCGCTGACCTGCGGCACATTGATGGAGTTGATGTTGACCACACCGTGCTCGCCGGCAACCACCTCCTGAATGGCGGCCCCGCCGGCGAAGGGAGTGGTGAGGTCGCCTTTGGCCCGCGCCTCCTTTGCCAGGTCCGGCAGGGTTCTCCAGGCCGGCAGCAGCTTGCGGGTGTCCACATTTCCCAGGAGGAAGACAAGAGTCTGGGTCTGGGTCTCCTCGTCCCGGCCTCGTCCGATCTCAAAGGGCACTTTCGCCCACGCGGCCACATCCGCATCGCCCGTGGCGTCGATGACGATGTTGGCCCGGATCGCCTGCGGTCCCGCCTTGCCCTCGACGAGGATGCCCCGGGCCGCCCCGTCCTCCACGATCGCCCCCACGGCCAGGGAGTACAGCATCAGCCGGGCTCCGGACTGCTGCATCATGTCCAGAAGCACGTACTTCATGATCTCGGGGTTCCACATCTCAGCCTCGCCCCCCGCCTCCTTGAGACGGACGCAGAACTCCTCGACGATACCCCGGGTCAGGCCACGAGAGAAGGCCGGCGGCACGAGCCCTGTGGTCGCCATGCCGCCCAGAGCGCCGGAGCGCTCGACCAGGAGCACGTCGGCCCCCATGCGGGCGGCCGTCACGGCCGCCGCCACCCCGGCCAGTCCGCCACCGACCACCAGCACCTCGGGCGCGGCGATCACCGGGGCCTGTACGCAGCGGGAGACCGTCCCCAGCGCCTGCTGGGGCCGGACCACCATCTCGGCGGCCGCAGTGCGCACCCGGCCCAGCGGCCGTCGCTGCCGGGCCACCTCATCCTCTGCTTCCCGAGCCCGGCGGATCGCCTCCTCGTCTGTCCCCACGAGCCTTACGTTATCCACCACGACGCGCGCCGGACGGCTGCGGTCGGCATTGGGCAGGCGCAGTCCCAGAGTGTCCACAGCGGCCGGGTCCAGGCCGGCATCCGTCAGGGCCGAGACCCCCAGCTCGGCAGTCACCCACCGGCCCGGAGGTAGCACAACGGACCGAGTGAATTCGGCCTCCCCACTGCGGCAGAACACAATCAGCTCCACCGTCTCGTCCTCCGTGTTGTGCAGGTCCAGCATGAGAAGGTGGTACGGCGCCCAGTTGCAGTAGCGCAGGCCGGCGCGGCTCTTGTTCGCCGCCACCTGCGGGTCGGTCTCCAGAGACGGGTGCCCGTAGAAACGCACGCGCATGGCGCCATCGCCCTCGGTCCGTGGCTCGCGGACGGGCTCCGTCATGCACTGGCGCACGTGACTGCAGAACAGGTCCACTTCCTCGCGACTGTTGAGGCCCGAAAGCGTCGTGATGAGCTCTGCGTGGCTCCAGGCGCAGATGACGCCCAGCGCGACGGTGAGGGCAAGACGCATGGGTTGTGTCTCCTGTCCGGTGCTTGCGGACGGCCTTGGGTGGGGCGGGGCTTCCCCGGCCCGCCAAGACGATCCGCCGGGCTCAGCGCCGCCTTCGCGAGCGCCGGCGGTGTGCTATCCGTTCACCATCACGCCGGGCGCCAGGCGGGCCTCGATCTCATCCCACCACTGCTCGGGGCCGCCGTGAGAGCCCAGTTGGGCGTCGACGTTCTCGATGAAATGACAGTCGCTGCCGCCCGTGGAGAGCAGTCCATGGGCTTCGCAATACTCGCGGTAGACGCCCCGGAGCTCGATGGGTACGGCGGGGTGGGCGCACTCGATGCCATCGAGCAGGCACTCCTGTCGGAGGGTGTCCATGCGGTCACGGTCGGCCTCGAGGAAGTACCCCCGGGGGTGGGCGATGGAGACCAGCACTCCCACGGCCCTGACGGTGGGCACCACCTCCGACACCGCCGGATAGCGGGGCAGATGGCCCACCTCGGCCACCCGGGCCATCAGGTCTCCGCACTCCTCCTCTGTCTGGATGAAGCCGCGCTCCAGAAAGTACCGCCGCTGCACCGCGTTGTTCAGATGGGTCACCCCCTGCACGGCCATGGCCTTATCCGGCCGGTAGGTGCGGAGCAGCTCCTCCCGCCGCCGCGGGGAATAGTCGAACCCTAGAGCCTGCATCCCGGCGCTCACGGCCTCGCCGTACTCCTGCATCCAACCGTGATACCGCTTCCACAGCCCCTGGAGGCTCTCGGCGGCGTCGGGTGGGAAACCCAGGCAGACCAGGTCCACCGCACCAATGGAGGTGTGCACGGTGAGCTCGGCCGAGGGCAGGTAGCGCAGATCGGGATACCCAGCGGCAAGGGCGGTGGCCTCGGGCACCGAGTCGATCACATGGTGCTCGGTGATGGCCAGGGTGCGGAGGCCGACACGACCGGCGGCGGCGAAGACCTGGGCGATGTCGGCGCGGGCGTCATAGCTCCAGTGGGTATGAACGTGCAGATCGTAGCTGGACAAGACAGGGAACTCCTCACGGATTGGGGTTGTGCAGCGGTCGCGGGCTACTTTCGGGTGCTTCTGTCAGTCCCGAAGGACGGCCGGGACAGTGAACGACGGGCGACGGCTCTCTCCCCTAGTGCACCCTCACCAGGATCACGAAATCCAGCCCCAGCCCGTCGCCGAGGTTGGTCATCTTCAGCGTGTGCTTGCCCGCAGCCAACGGCAGCACCACATCCTGCCCTGCCTCGTCGGTCAGCGTCCGGAACTGCCAGTCCAGGGGGCTGTGGCCGTAACCGCCGGTGCGTTTGAATGCCAAGGCCTCCGCCGCCGGGTGCGGCACCGCGCCGTCGATCTCCACCTTGCGCCTCGTGCTCTCGCCCGCCGTGGCGTAGCGGAAGATCGGCTTGTAGCCGGCATCCGCGGGCACATCAAAATCCCACTGCAGCCAATGGCCCTCATCCTGGTGCCACTTGGTGACCATCTTGCCCATCGTGGCCTGGCGATCGGCCATGACCTCCACCTCGCCACCGCCCTGGGCGGAGAAGTCCTCGGCCTGGATGATGATCCGTTGGTCCTCTGCCAGTTGAGCCATCCAGTCCGGGGCCTTGAAGGGCACCGCCGCGGGAACCGCCCGCTCCTCCAAAGTCAGGCCACAGGCGTCTAGATCGGCCAGGACCCGCGGGGCGCAGCGATAGTACATGCTGAAGCCCTTGCCGTAGGAACTGCCGCCCGCGCCGTAGGACAGGGCATTGGTGAGCACGTCCTCAAAGATCGGGTCCCGGGTCCAGCGATAGGCCCGGGCGATGCCCTCGACCATCAGCGGTGAGGCTCCGGCGGTGTAGCGCATGTTGGGGCAGGAGGTGTAGCGGAAGCCGTGGACCTCCTTGGAGTAGGTGTCCTCCACGAGGTACCTGGCACCGCGGATGATGCATTCCTTGACGGCCGGGTCCTGGGTCACATCATGGAAGTATGTCAGGCCCGAGAGCAAGACGGCCACCATGAACCCGGCGTTCCCGCGATGTCTGGGCTCGCACAGGCAGTGGCCGGGAACCATCATGCGTGTCCAGCCGCCCACCTGATGGGTACGGCCGGGCTCCTTCTGGTACTCGGGCAGCTCCCGAGGCTCGACGTCCTGGGTCTCCAGGACACGATCGACCACCAGACGCGAGGCGTTTACGTAATACGGATCGTTGGTGGCGGCCAGGGCCGCGGCGTTGAGGATCAGGTGCCAGCCCGGCTCGCGGCAACTCAGGAAATCGTAGGGGCGGGAGAACTCCTTGTCGGTGAAGTAGTCGGCCACCGCCATACCTGTCTCTAGAGAGCGCTTGTCGCCTGTGAGGAAGTAGTGGTCGAAATGCCCCTCGGTCCACGCATGGGTCACCGTACCGCCGGCCTTGGGGAAGCCCAGAGTGCCCGGAACCGACTCGGTGTAAAACCCGCCCACGTGGCCCATCTGGTGCACGTAAACCAGGCCCACATTGGCCGGGTTGGCGGCCCATTGCACCGTGTCTATATCGCGGTTGTGGATCTCGGTGGAGTCGCCCAGGAAGAACGCGGCCGGATTGCCGGAGCGGATGAACTCCAGGAAAAAGGCGTGCTGGGTGTCGTATTCGATATTGCCCCAGTTGGAGCCGCGCTCCCCGTACCAGTCGCCGTAGTTCATCATCCCGAAGTCGTGCTGGCGCTCGCGGGCGGCCTCGTACGCCACCAGATTCTTATCGATCGCCGCTTCGTAGGCCTTGAACTTCACCTCATCGCGGGGTGCGACGGAGTAGAACGCCTTGCTGTCGCAGTACCACTCGGGCGGGGCCACCAGGAGTAGGGGCTGCTGGAACAGCCGGGCCAGGTTCTCCCGCCGGTCCGGGGGCGCCAGGCAGAGGAACAGCTCGTGGGTCTTGGCCATTCCCGTCTTGATCCGGTAGCGGCCACCCAGCAGATAGTGGTAGAGCTGATGGCCCTCCTTCTCGAAGGGGAAGGCGTCGTACAGCCCGGCCTCGAAGTCCGGGCACAGCTCGAGGCGGATGCCCTCGGCCGAGGCGCTGAGGGTCTTGGGGTACTGCTGCCAGAAGTCCCGGACCGCCACGGCGCCGGATTCGGGGGCGGCGGACAGGGCGGCACCGAGCACGCGGCCCTCCGTCGCCTGCTCGCCGCGGACAAACTCCCCATCCAGGCGCTGGTGGACCCCGGGGCCGTCGGCCTGCAGCGGCAGGGCCTCGCCCCGGGCCAGGGGCACCCTCCAGCCCTCCGCAGAGACCAGCGGGACCTCCACCGACAGGCTCTCGACCTCGGTGAACTCCTCCGGCCGGTCGTTGATGAAGGTGTGCCGGATCCGCAGGTACTGCCGTCCGCGGAAGGCCTCCACCCGCTGCTCCACTCGGAAGCAGGTGGCGCCATCCTCGGCCGTCAGACTGCCGACGGTCTTGATGACGGTGCGAACCGAGCCGTTCTCCTCCAGCGTCGTCTCGGCATCGGCCAGGACCGAGGAGTACGTCTTGCCTGCCGCGTCGGTCAGAGTAGTGAGCAGGGGCCGGCCCGAAGTGGTGGCGGCCGCCCCGCTCCTGGCATTCACGATCTGACCGTGGCGGTCGATGAGGAAGGTCATCCCGCCGGTATCGACGGTGACCCCCTCCGCCGACTGCGTAGCCATCGGCGCCGCCGTCAGCTTCCTTGAGACCCCACGCCCGTACTCCAGAGCGTACTGGGTAGCGCCACCGGCCGGCACGTCGGTCAGTAGCGAGATCAGCACCCACTTGACGCTCCCGTCCGGCCACATTCCGGTGGGACTCACCTGGGCCAGGGTCTCCTCCCCGCCCAGGGTGAGGCGCAGGTCGTCGGCGCTGCCCAGCACGCCCTGCGGGAAAGGCACGCCCTGGGTGACGGGCCAGCCGGTGACCGCAAAGTCGTGGGGATTTCTGACGGTGAGTGCGACGGTACCGACGCTCTCCTGCGTGGGCGGGGGCTGCAGGCCGGCGGCGGTGAAGGTGATGTCGGGGCCGTGGTAGCTCTCCCCGTCGGGCTTTACGCCCACTCCGCGGCCGTGGTACGTAGCCTCCGGGTCGAGGCCCTCCAGCCGCACCTTGTGGACCATCCGCGAGCAGTCCTCGGTGGCGACCTGCCCGTAGCCCGTGGTGGGCCCGTACTCGAAGCGGGTGGTCGAGGGCCAACTGGTGGTCCACGACAGGCTCACCTTCCCCGAGGTGCCGGCCGGCACCGCCCACCGCGTATTGGCGACCTCGTACTCGATGCGTCGTGTCTCCGGTGGCTCGGTGAAAAACAGCACGTTGCAGATACCGTGCTTGCCATTGGCCCCCACCGCCTCCAGGGACACCTCGACCTCGGCCGCCAGGTCCCGAGGCTCGGAAAGGTAGTGCAGCCACGTGCGGTTACTGTCCTTATTGGCCACCACCACCCCCGCAAGCTCGCCGTTGATCCTGATGGCCACGCGTTCGGCGGTGTAGTCGTCGAACATCATGAAGCCCACGTAGAACCTGCCCGCCTGCGGAGGCCCGGTCCAGACGCGGCCACCGGTTCTTTGCACACTCACATGCCCGTAACGCCGACTCGTCTCCAGGTCCACGGCAAAACCGTCGCACTGGAGCCGGTCGTAGGGTACTTCGATCGTGGTGGGGGCGACGAGGAAGGGGCGCAAGACGTCGAGGCCGAAAGTCTGGGTCACTCCGGCGCTCTCGGTGAAATCCGAGGGGCGCATGATCTTCTTGCGGTCATTGAGCGCAATGCCCTCCACCACCGTCTTGCGGGTGGAATCTGCCATGGCCGGGCGCGCACCGGCCTCGGTGACGGTATGGCACAGTGTATACAGGGCAAAGTGAACGCCCCGCTCGTCCCGGGCCAGCTCCACATCCGCCGAGATCAGCAGGGTGTTGCCGGCGACGGCGAAGGATACCGGCGGCCCGGGCTCGCGGGTACCGTCCTTCGCGTAATGGCCGGAGGTGCCGTTGCCCCCGACCACGCTGAGCATGTACTCAGTGCCGGAGGAGTCGGCCTTCGGATCACCCTGGCGGCCGGTGGTCGGGTCGGCATCGGCATCCACATACAGATGCAGAACTGTGTCCTTAGGGGTCGGCGGACCGGCGAAGGTCACCCTCCACAGATACCTGTCCTCTGCCACGTGGCCAAACTCCACGCTGAGGACGTCCTTGCCGGGGTCATAGCCCTCGGCCCCGCGCCTTTGCTCGCTCTCGAGGCCGTCCTCGATGATGGCCTGCAACGCCTCGGGGAACGTGGGGTCGGTACCCAGTGCTTCCTCGGCTGCGTCGGAGAGCCCGTCACCGTCGGCGTCCTGGGCCGAGCAGGGAAGCGGGCACCAGCAGGCAAGGGCGACGAGCACTAAGCTCAGGGGTCGGAGCATGGATCAACCTCCTCCATCGGCGCCCCCCGGTCAGCGGCGGGGTGGGCGTGGAGGAAGGGTTCACCGCCCGCGGGAAGCAGTCCTCCCGATGACCGCTGCCGGGCGTGCGGCGATCCCGTCGCTGCGAGGGCCCTGCCTGCAGTGGCCACAGGGCCCAAGGCAAGGGCGCCTCCTCTTACCGGCTCTTGACCCCCAGCTCCACCTCACCCGTGGCCTGCACCGCGTAGGTGTGCTCCCCGCGCCGACTCACATGCACCGCGTGGGGGATGATGAACCCGGCGCCCTCCTCGAAGTTGTACACATAGCCGGCCGAGTAGTCCTTCGGGTCGGCATAGCCCCGAACGAAGCAGACGTCGCCGAGACAGACCTTCGTCAGCTCGCCGTCGGCCTCGACTCCCTGTATGGTGTAGACGGCGTTGCGCTGACGATCGTTGTCGATGATGATCTGCTGCCCCCGGAGGGTGTCGCCGCCGGGCAGCGGGCAATCGACCGAGATGTACCCCTTGCCCTCCATGTCCTTGTCCATCCGCGCCACATGCCCGGTGTAGCCCGCGGCCGGCAAGGACAGAGAGAACGCGCCCAGCTCCAGGCGGGCTCCGCGGCTGAGAGCGGCTCTCTCCACCTGCCCGTCCCGCACCCTTAGCCAGCCGATGCCGCCGCAGAAGGTCGGCCCGCCCTCGGCGCTGACCAAGGCTTGGTCGTCCGCGCTGGAGACCAGATAGTCCACGGCGCCGTCGGCCAATGTGACCTTCACCGCCACCGCCTGGGCTTCCTCCGGAGCTCCCGAGACAGCCAGACGCTGGACCGAGGCGATGGCCGGCGTCTCGCTGTAGGGCTCGATGATACCCGCGAAGCTGCTGCTCAGGTTCTCCTCGGCCCGGTGGGCCAGCAGATAACGGAGCAGCTTGGGATTGCCCGGCTTGTTCTGCGGCGGCTCGCCGTCGGCCAGGGCGACGTCATCCACCGGGGAGAGCGCATGGTAGCGCAGGTGGATGTCGTCCTGAGCCGTGACCCCGCGGTAGCCCTCCTCGGCCTTCCAGTCCACGACATAGTGCTCCGCGGCACCGGCCCGCTCCACATTGGTCAGCCATGAGGTGCCGTAACCGGCGCCGCGGGGCGTCTCGGTCTTGAACGGCACATCCTCCCCGGCGTAGCTGCCGCCCTCCTGCGCGGTCAGTTCCAGACCTTCACGGGTGACCTCACCGGGCGGACCGTGGAGCACGTACAGATGGTCGTTTCCTCCGCGAATGCGGAACAGGTCAAAGACATAGCCCTGGCCCTCGGTGAGCTTGATGAAGGCCACCGTGCGCTGATAGCGCTCCACACCCGGGTAGACCTCGCGACTGTCCACGCGGGCGGCGCCGAAGTCCTCAAACTGGCAGAACAGCTCCGGGTGGCCGACCCAGTTCACGCTCTGAGGAACCTGATCGACGATGACGGTATTGTGCGAGATGGTGTTGTTGGTGAAGTAGTTGCGTTTGGGCCAGCTCGTCGCGAACTCCGGATACCCCAGATCGGGCATCATGCAAAGGCCCCGGTAGAACAGGTCGATGTTGAGCCGGTCCAGGTGTCCGTGGCCGCCGTTGCGCCCGTAGTACATCCACAGCCCGGTCCCGTTCCGGCCCCAGCCGTACTCGATGCTCGCCAGACCGTAGCCGGCCATGTTGTGCCCGCCCTCGAAGGGGTTGCGCTCCACGGTGGCCGCCAGCCCCGCGGTCTCCCGCGAGATCCGCTCCGGGTCGGCGTCGTGGATGTCGCGCCCCAGGCCCTCGGCGCTCTGGCCGTTGGCGTAGTACGCCGCCAGCGCGATGAGCGGGTCGCCAAGATAGCGGTACCCGCGGACGATGGTGGCTCCCGAGGCGCCGACGAGACCGATGCTCCCCGTCGAGCCGGTGTCGCCGACGTTGGGGGTGGCGTAGCCCAGCATGCCGATGTTCCAGCCCGCGGCGAAGGTCGCCTTGAACTGGGGGAAGTCGCGGTAGATGTCATTCTTGGTGTAGCCCGGATAGTCCGCCAGCCAGTCGGCCACCGAGCCGATGTTGAGCCCCCAGCTCAGCGCATAGCCGGGGGCGGCCTCGGCCCCCACGCCGTCTCTGTCGATGCCGCCCACGATCACCCCCGGCAGCCCACCGCCCTCGGGCTCAAACAGCCAGTCCAGCCACTGCTCGGTCTCCGGGTCTTGGTCCAGCGCCATGGCGCAGGCGGTGATGGCGCGCTGGTGCATGCCCTGATTGCCCCGGGCCGCGCCGCTGAGCACCGCCGTGGCGCCCTCCCGCAGGATGCCGTCATCGATGTTCTGGATCAGCAGCTCCCGGGTGCCCTTCTCGCCGGGCAGCTTGAACTGCTGCCCCTTGTGCGCCAGGAACTGGTACAGCTCGGGATCATCCCGTGTGCCGGAGAGCAGCGTGTCCGCCGCCCGGGCGAACCCGGTCACCACTCCGGTCTCCCAGATGTTCCCCTCCACCTTCCCATTGCCACCCCCGGAGTGGTAGTAGTTCATCTTCTGATACGGGCGAATGTCGTAGTCGGGGTAGACGTCGGCGATGCGATCCAGCAAGATGAGGCCCTTGTGGGCATAGACCTGCTCGCCGGTGAAGAGGTAGGCGTTGGCCAAAGCCGTCAGTATGGCGCGGATGTAGCTCCACTGCTTCCAGTTGAAGTAGGCGATGAACAGGTACCGGTTGCCGTCCTTGTCGAAGTACCCATAGCCGTCGTCCACGCCGTAGTCATGGAGCGGGTCGTCCGGGTCCGGGTGCTCGGCATTGAAAAGCAGGCTTCTATCCGCCTTCTCGGGGTCGAAGACGCCGGCCTCGTCGATGCCACTGGCGTAGTAGGCCCCGAAGTCGTTGGTGGGAAACACGCTCTGGCAAGACGGGCAGGTGAGCTTCCACGGCTTGCCCAGGATGTCGGGGTTGTAAGGGTAGTTGCCGTGCTTGTCGATGTCGTGTCCGCACACGGGGCAGCCGGGGCGCACCCGAACTCCATCCACCACGTTCATGCTCACATCGATCGCCCGGGGAAGCTTCTGTCCCGGAACCAGGCTCCAGATCTGCTCGTCGCTGAGAGTGATGTAACGCCTGGCCGCATTGATCGCGCCGTCCCGCTGTTGCCGGGCCCAGTCGAACTTGTCGCAATTGGCGCGCAGATTCTCGATGCGCTCCTTGGTATACCAGCCGCCGTAGTCGCGGACGGCGGCGGCCGCACAGGAGCACAGCAACGCCCCGGCGAGGGTGAGCATCATCATCAGTGGCCGGAGCAGGGACGTTGTCTCTGAAAACGCGATGGGCATGCGGATGGTCTCCTTGGCTGGGTCTATAGAGGGGCTCGTTTCGGCGCGGGGAACGTCCGGGCGGGCGGACTACTCGAGGGTTTCCACCGCCCCCACGGCCACCGGGACCTGCCGGCTCAGCTCGGCCGCCAACGCCTCCAGACGCTGCTGCCACTCGGCGATCCCCGGCGCCGTCTCGTACACTCGACTTCGCAGCCAGTCACCAACGATGTGGTAGCGCAGGGAGCCTTCGATGAGCGCGCAGCGAACGCGGTGGTCGCCGTCGGCCTCTATCGGGTCGAGAGCCGCCCCCGCAGGCAATATCAGACCCATCCCGATGGGCCCGATCTCGATGTTCTGCTGCCCCCAGTTGCCGAAGTAGCCCTTCTCCTTGTCGAAGCAGGTCTCCTCGGTAGGCAGCTTCGTCAGTCCCGGCGCCAGCAGGGCCTCCTCCGGAGCGCCCACCACCCTCACGCGAATCTCGCTCTCCTGGTGTCCGGCGTAGATGAGGCAGTTGATGCGGGCGGCCACGTCGCGGTTGTCCGGCACCAGGTTGTCCGCGGTGACCTCCACCACCGCCCGTACCGCCCCCACCGCCAACACCTCCTTGTCGAACCGCACGTCACCTTTGCCCTCCGGGTTCTGGATCCTGTACCCCTGCTCACCCAGATACAGCGTCAGCCCGCCGATCCCCGATGTCGTCCCCACCAGGAGCGGGTCCATGCCCCATTCGGTTTCCTGGTGATAGTCCCTGTCCCCGATGGTGGGCAGGATGTACGTCTCGGGCGCGGGCTCCCCGCCGCCGGTCATCTTCTTGGCGAAAAAGTCAAACTGACCGTCATATACGCGATACGCAGCCAGGGCGGACTCCCAGCCGATGTTCGGAGGCACCCAGTCCTCGGCGGTGCGGGTCTTGAGCATGAACAGGCTGCTCCGCCGACCCTCAGGGCTGTAGTACAGATAGTAGGTGCCCTGAGCCTCGGCGGGAACCGAGGCCAAGAAGGACAGCTCGCGGCCCACGGCCTCGTCGATCTCGTCCACCTGGTAGGGCATCTGCTCCCACTGCCCTTCGGCGTCCTGCGTCGCCAGGGCGCAGTTGCCCAGGTTCAGGTCCGTCGCCACAGCCTCCAGCTCAGCGACCGACAGGACCACGGGCCAGTTGCTCAGCGCCGCCCCTGCACTGTTGTCGAGGGTGATCGGGATGCGCCGGGTGAATGTGGACAAGATGTCCGGGACCGTGGGCTCCTGGCCGAGCGCCGGGTCCGCCGAACTGACGAACGCCAGGCCAAGCACGATCAGCACCGTTCCACGGAACGCGCCGACTGGCATGGAACGCACCTCCTGTCCCTGCAATGGCGAGCACCTGCTTGAGGGGCAGTCATGGCGGTTATCTTCGTTGAACAGGACAGGAGGGCCTCCTTCACGGGGATCCGGCGGCGACCGGAGGCCGGCAGGGCAAGGGCGGAGCCCCGACTCTCAACCCAACCGTCGCGCGGGGAAGGTCTCGGCGCCCTGAGCGGTGAACTGCCGCCGGCCGCCCGCACAGCACCGAGAGGTACGAGCAGGGATGAATCTGCAGCTCGGACCATGGGACGCCGTCCTGCTCATCGTCGTCACGGCGCAGTCCACCATGATGGCCTACCTGCACGCCCCGCGGCTGAAGGCCCTCATCTACGTTTTGCCTGTCCCCTTCACCCTCGCCAGCCTCGCGCTCGGGCAGCCCCTGGATAGTACCCACGTGTTGGGCATCTGCCTGGTCCCGCTGTATGCCAACACCGTGCGCTGGCTGCACTATGGCGCCCGGCTCCCGATCTCGGCGGCCATCGCCCTCGCGGCCACCTGTCAGGCGCTGCTTTCGGTGGCCCTGGCACGCGTCGTTCCGGTGACTGCGGCCGCCTTCTGGCTGTCCCTGGGCCTGCTTTTGGCGGGCGGTCTGGCCATATACGTGCTTACCCCGGCCGCGCACGAGCCGGGCTATCGCAGCCCCCTGCCGGTGCCGATCAAGACCCTTCTCGTCGCCGCAGTGATCTCGGGCCTGATCCTGGCCAAGAGCTATCTGGGCGGCTTCATGTCCGCTTTCCCGATGGTGGGGATCGTGGGCGCCTACGAGGCCCGGCACAGTCTGCGCACGCTCTGCCGGGCGGTACCGGTGCTCATGATCTCCTTCGTGCCCCTGCTCATCGCCGGCCGGCTCCTGGGGCCCTCCATGGGCCTGGGCTGGGCGCTCCTGGTAGGGTGGGGAGGCTACCTGCTGACCATGTGGGTTTTGTCCCGTCTCACCCCGGGCCGGGAAACACAGGAGCGAGCGAAGAGCAAGCAGGCAGGCTAGGCAAGCCGTTGCCCGTTCCCCTACTCCTCTCCGCCCTTCGTCTCCAGCGCATGGCGCAGCATGGCCTCATACAGTGTGAGCTGGATGTCCAGGATCTGCTCCATGGTGACGGTGCAGAACTTGTCATCCGTGAAGCCGTGGGGGCACTCAAAGGTGAAGCTAGAGGCACCGCTGATGTGGTAGATGGCGCTGGTAAGGTTGAAGGGCGCCGGGTGCTCGCCGCCGTCGGCGGAGGCCTGGAACGGGTCGGCGTCCGGATTGCCGCCGGGCAGGTCGCGCTCCCGCAGCAGCGCGTAGAGGCGCCGGGCCAGCTCGGCGGCCTCCTGCTGGACTTCCAGGGTCACGTACGCCGGGCGGAGAATGGCCGGGGGAAAGGAGTGGCTGTGGAGTGAGACCGCCAGATCGGGCCCCTCCTCCTTGGCCACCTTCAGCACCGCCGGCGCCTCGGGCCCCATCGGGTCCAGGAAGTCGTCGTGCATCGGGTTGACCCCGGCGTCATTGAAGTAGCAGCCCGGGAAGCCCACATTGTCCCCAACCATGGGATGCTGCAGCTTGGAGAAGGGCCATACGAGTTGGCTGCCGTCGCTGAGCGTCCCCATGCCCCACGGGAAGCGCCCCTCCGACAGCTCGCCGGCACTGCAGCGGGGCGCAAAGCGGGCGATGCCGTCGGGATTGGCCTGAGGAATGATGACCAGCCGGCAGCGGTCGCCGAGGGCCTGCAGCGTCGACTGGTCTCTCGCGCGCAGATCGCGGCCGGTCTCCATGATGTGGACGAGGTTCACCAGACCCGTGAGGTTCTCCACCTCCTGGCCGTGGACAGGGCCGAGAAACAGGATGACGGGCTTTTGGCGGGCGGCCTTGTTCCTGTACGCCGAGGCGTCGCGGCCGCCGATGGCGGAGTTGAAGTTCGCCGCACCCCGGACGTCCTCGTAGGCTCCGAAGGTGACCACATGGATCGGCCGCCCCCCGGGGGATACGGCGATCAGCCGCGCTTCACCGCGCTCCAGGGCCTCCCAGCGGGCGGTGAGGCCGCGGACGTCGCCAAACCAGAATCCCGGCAGCTCCCGGTCGGGGATCTGAGCCAGCCCCTGCTCGTAGGTCATCTTCGGCAGGTCGTTGTCGGGCATCGTGGACACTCCTTGGCACAGAGCGGTAGTGAGGCTGAGGACGGCAAGACAGGTCAGTACCGCTGGAACGCTTTGGCGCCTCATTGGACCGGCCTCCGGAGGGATGCGGCGGGCTCTCGACGCGGGCCATGCCCGGCGAGCGGGGCCCGCCGCAGGCTATGGCCGTCCGGCTTCTGCTCACCACGTCACCGGCTCGGGCCTTCTATTGGGAATGCGAGCTCCATCCAGCGTCAACGAAGTGCAAGAAGCCCGCTACCCGCTGAGCATTCCGCCGTGCTCGCGCGTCTATCCTACTCCTCGGCGGCGGAGGGCCGACCGGCGACTCAAGTCGGTTCGCCAAGTCCACGAGGTTTCCTGCCGCCGGTGTGAGAATACAACTAATGTCTTCGCCATCGGCTCACGTCATCTCTGAGGAGGTCTAGCGAGCATGCACTGGTTCGTCATTGCCCTGTCTCTTCTGCCGGCACCCCATGCACAGGCCGCGGAGGCCATCGATACCGTCTCCATCGACGCCAACCGTGCCTTCTTCGTTAACCACAAGCCATTCTTCCCGATCATGATCTGGCTCCAGGACCCGGAGAACTTCCCCAAGGCCCTGGAGGCCGGCTGCAACACCGTCGCCGGCTACTGGCCCGGCAGTGGCGGCACGGCGGATGTCGCCGAGTACATGACCCACGTGCAGAGCGCCGGCATGTACGGAGTGATGCCCTTCGACGAGAAGCTCAAGGGCAATTCGGCCCTGCTGGGTTACATCCACGACGACGAGCCGGACCTGTCTCACCCGGAGAGCGACGCCGAGATCATCCCGGACCCGAGTCTGAGGATCAACGAGGACGCCCCGCTGTGGAAGATCTTCGACGGGGTGACGCACACCTGGTCCGTCCTGGACCCGCTGGAGGGGGCCGGCTTCACCGTCAAGCTCAAGACCCCCGTCAAGGTCGAGAAACTGGCGGTCTGGCTCACCGCCTCTCCCCGCCTTTCCGTGGCCAAGGACGTGGAATTCCTGGCGGACGGCAGGCCCCTGGTCTCCGGGACGCTGGAGAGCAAGCTGGGGTCCCAGGAGCTGAGCTTCGCCCCGACGGAGCTGACAGAGTTGACGGTGCGGGTCAAGAGCACTTACGAGGGGGAGCAGCCCTGGGGCTCGATCTCCGAGATCGAGGGCTTCGACGCCGAGGGGCAAAGCGTCTTGCTCTGTGCGCCACGCCAGGTGCCCAGGCAGTCGCCGGAGGAGACACTGGCGACGTACCGGGCGATCAAGCAGGCCGACGACACCCGGCCCGTGTTCCTCACGGTCACCGCCAACTTCATGCCCGCCTTCGCCAAGTGGACCCCGGAGGAGAGAGAACCCCTCTACCGCGCCTATGCCGAGGCCGCCGATGCTATCGGCTTTGACGTCTACCCCCTCTATGGGTGGGGGAGGCCGGAGTGGATCGACCGCGTCCGCGACGGCGCCGAGCTCCTGCAGCAACTGGCGGGCAATCGCCCCACATACCAGTGGATCGAGACCAACAAGGGCAGCGAGTGGGTGAGCGAGGCCAGGCAGGTGGATGTCACACCCCGCCACATCCGGGCGGAGGTCTGGATGGCCATCTGCCGGGGCGCCACGGCCATCGGCTACTTCACCCACGTGTGGAAGCCCGCATACTCCCAGTTCAAGGTCCCCGAGCGCAATGTGGCGGCGATGAAATGGATCAACGACCAGATCACCCGCCTGACGCCCGTGCTCGCCACCGCCAACAGCAAGACGGAGGTCAAGATCGCGATCCCCGGGCATGTGAGGGCGGACATCATGGCCAAGGACCACGAGGGCTTCTTGCACCTGTTCGGCGTGGTCTGCGATCCCCGCGAGCGCGGTGGCGATGCCACCATCTCGGTGGCCGGCCTGCCCGCGGGGACGGAGGTGGAAGTCATCGACGAGGGCCGCACGATCACCGCCGATGAGGGAGGCTTCGTGGACTACTTCGGTCCGCTGGAGGTTCATGCGTACAGGATCAAGCAGTGGTGAGGACGGCCCCGGGCCGCCTCAGCTTCAGGCGCCCCCAATGCGTTCGGGGCGTCGCGTACATCAATGGTCGCGGGAGGGAGCAAGAGCATGGCATCTGACACGATCACCGAAAAGGACCGAGAGCTGGCCAAGCAGTGCCTCGAGTGCCCCATGTGCGGCCGGGCTCGAAACAAGCAACGTGGTCTGGCGTTCCTCTTCGTCAAGTGGCTGGAACGCGGCCTGTGCCCGGCCTGCAAGGCCTATGAGAAGGTCTACGGCAAGAAGGCCCACGAGCCGCTGGAAGAAGGCGCCCGGGAAGACCCCGGCGAGGGGTAGGAGAACCCGGCGACGGAGAACGCTGCGGGGGCGGCCGTCCGGCGCGCCCGGTGGCCGGACCTCGAGCCACGCCGGGGCCGCCCGCTACATCTGATCGTGAGAGTGCCTGCCGGCCATGGAGCGGGCCAGGGCCGTCAGGGCGATGATCAGAAACACCAGCCCCTCCGTGGGCAGGAGGTTTTGCGGAGCATCCTCCAGGTACATGATGATGGCCAATGCGGCGTGCCTGGCCACCGGGCGCGCGGTTTCGGTGGCCAGCGTGCTCTCGCCCACGATCCGCGCTTCGGCCGCGAACTGCCCGATCTCGTCGCTGTCCAGGGCGCGGGCCGCCATCTTCGCAAGCCCCTTGACCTGCTGACGCATGCTGTCGTCGAACGACTCGGCCCTCCCCAGCAGGCGCACGATCCGGCGCATCATGGGCTCGGCCATCTCCGCCCGCTGCAGGGGCTCGGCGGTGGCCAGGCGGTAGAAATGGTTCTTCTCGCCCAACACGCGGCAGACGCCGTTGATCACCTGCATCCTCACTACCGGCTGGATGAGGCGGGGCAGGTGCCGCATGATGGGCTCGACCACCCGCAGGTCCGGGCGGCGGGTGGCGGCGTCGGCGATGGTCGGGAAAAGCTGCCGGTCGAAGGGGCCCTGCAGGGCTCCCAGCAGCGCCTCGGCGGCCTCGTGTGCGGGCAATGCCCCCAGGGCCAGGGCCGCGCTGGTGCGCACCCGCGGGTCCTCATCCGCCAGGGCCTCCACCAGGCGCTCGGCCACGGCGCTGTCCCCGATCTTCCCCAGCGCCTCGGCGGCCTCCGGCCGGATGTCGGATTCGCTGTCATTGAGCGTCTCCACAAGAGAAGTCACGGCCTCGGCGAAGTGACCGTCCCCCAGACCCCTCGCCGCCTGGGTCCGCACCTCCTTGCTCATGTGTCCCAGCCCCCGCAGAAGAGGTCGCACGGCCAGAGGCGTGCCGGAGCGCCCGAGCTGACGCATCGCCCGCGCACGCCCCTCATCCCCCCGGGCAAACTGGTAGGCGGCGAAGTTGTATGCATAGCTCAGCAGATTGCCCCGGAACTGGCCCAACAGGTACCTGGGTGACGTGGCGTCCGGCTCCTGCACCAGGGGCGCCAATGCCAGCGGAAGCAGATACAGGCAGCCGGAGATCCCGAAGATCACCTGTAGGGAGGACATCTGCATCCCCAGCAGGTCCATCTCCGCCGGAAGGTAAGTGCGCAGGGCGCCACCGGCGAAGGGGCCCATTCCGGCGGCCACCGCCGAAAGGCCCGTCCAGGCCGCGAAGTACGACGTGTTCCCGATCCCCAAAGGGACGATTTTGTAAAGCAGGCTGCTCAGGGCCACCGACAGGCCCGAAACCGCGAGTCCACCCAGGAAAGAGGCGATCGGCACCGTCACCGCGCAGGTCGCCTTTGTCGTGAACAGCCACAAGAACGGCCCCACCATCGCCGGCACCAGGAGGACTTGCAGGATCGGTTTCGAGCCGAACCTCTGGGCCAACGCCCCGAAGGCCAGATAGCCCAGGATCATGCAAAACAGCGTGATGTTCGTATAGATGGCGATGCGGCTGTAGGAAAGCCCCAGGTACTTGAGCATGTAGATGCCGTAGAAGGCCCCGGCCACGTTCATGGCGATGTTCCAGGCGCACAGAAACAGGGCCAGGACCAGGAACCGCCTGTCCCGCAGAGGCTCCAGCAGCGAGCTGGTGAACCCCACGGCGGGCGGCGCGTCCAGACGCGGCATGGGCGTGACGGCCATGATCCAGTACCCCGCCAGGCCCGCCAGCCACCCGGTAGCGAACACCGCCGCGAACCCCACGAAACCCTCGACCCGGTCCAGCCAGGCGCTGGCTGCGTACAGGTAGACCATGGACGTCAGCGTGAGGATGAACATCCGCCGCCCGATGTAGGTGGCCCGTACCTCCTCGGGGACCACATTGCTCATCCACGAGCTATACAGCGGACTGACCGTATTGCCCATCAGGTACGCCGAGACCAAAAGCACGGCCACGCCCAGGAAGCGATAGTCGGAGGCCACCAGGGCCATGAGCACCGCGCAGCTCGCGGCGGTGATCTCGCA
Source organism: uncultured Armatimonadia bacterium (assembly GCA_964423635.1). GTDB lineage: Bacteria > Armatimonadota > Zipacnadia > Zipacnadales > JABUFB01 > CAYRFY01. Next base: position 34,299 of record CAYRFY010000006.1, read on the forward strand.
GTTGCCCAGCGCGATCATGAACAGCCGCTTACGGCCGATGGAGCGGGTGACATAGAAGCTCACCAACTGGCTGGCGCCGGAGAGTGAGGCCAGGCTGACGAGGAAGGCGATCTGCGCTTCGGAAAGGCCGATGTGCAGCGCATAGCCGGAGAAGATCGCCCCGGCCACCGTTGCATTGGGGCCGTAGACAGACCACAGCGCGCCCTGCAACGTGAAGTGCCGCAGGGCCCGGGCGATGCGGGGCTGGGAGAGCTTCTCTTCGGGCAACATGTGGGAAAGTCCCCTGCCGGCCCACGGGCAATCTGGGCCGCGAAATGACAAAGCCACCCCGTTCAGACGCGAAGTCAGACTCAGCGCGTGTCTCAGGAGGTGGCCTACCGTCCACGTTAGCGACTGCGGCGGCGGTTGTCAATGGGTTTGGGCCGAGCAGGAGGGCAGGTGGCGTGTGCCCTCTCTGTAGGGCGCGGGCCTGTACCGCGCCGGACGTTGCCGTCTGCCGTTGACGTTGCGATTGACGTTGCGATTGACGTTGCGATTGACGTTGCGATTGACGTTGCGATTGACGT
>CAYRFY010000006.1:34964-35489 GCA_964423635.1 uncultured Armatimonadia bacterium
TGCCGTTGCGATTGACGTTGACGTTGCGATTGACGTTGACGTTGACGTTGACGTCTGCCCCGTAGGGGCAATGCACACTAGCCACGGGTGGAACCCGTGGGAGCACCCATTCATACGGCGAACGACAACGGCGGCGGGGTACAGGCCCCCGCCCCACAACGGCAGACGGCGAACGGCGCCGCTCCCTGCGGGTCCCGCGGGGCGAGACCCGCTTTCCCTCTCCTTCGCGGTACAGCCGCTCTGGAGAGGGCCACGGCAAACCGCGGACGGCGCCGCTCGCAGAGCACATTCCAGGACGTAGGCACATAGTGGGGAGAGCTACGGTGCCGGCGGGTCTCCAGGCCCGTCAGCCGTTGTCGTTGTCGCGAGACCTGTCAGCGGCGACACATTGCCCGCCGCCGGGACGGGACGCCGGCCGTCTTCCGTTGCCGTCAGCCCCGCAGGGGCGAAACAAAAACAGGCGGGGGCGCGAGAGCCTGTCGACAAAGTCCCTTCGGACCCTCGGATACGCGCAGGCGAGTGACG
>CAYRFY010000007.1:0-7309 GCA_964423635.1 uncultured Armatimonadia bacterium
TGGTGGCGTCATCACAGCGGATCGGGTCGGTGTACAGCGTCACCAGGGCGCCCTGCTGCTTGTAGGTCTCGATGGCCTCTCTGAAGGCCGGCAGGCCCCCGAACCGCTCGTTGTACCCGTCGTAATCCCCCGGTTGGTTGTTCCACATCATCTGACCGGTGACGGGGTCCTTGACGAAGTACGGCTGCCACTGCTTGATGGTTGCTTCGCTGAGCACCTCGCTGAGTCTGTCGAAGGGTGTGCTCCAGGGCCCCAGGGGTGACCAGTCCCACCAGGACATCAACTCGGCGCAGTCCGTGTTGGGCTTGATGAAGTCGGTGCGGTACTTCCCGTCGCGGAACAGGACGTCCTGTCCCCAGCCGAAAGCGATCATGTTGTGCACCTGTCGCAGGCGGGAGGGGTACGGACGGAACTGCCACACGCCATGCGCCCACCGGGCATAGGCCTCCATCGCCACATGCCAGTCTCCGGGATGGGCGGCCAGGACCGCCTCGGCCGGGGTAAACTGCTCTCCCGGCCCCCGGGTCCGGCGCTGGTATTCATATGAAAGACCCAGGCCCTCCACGGCCTCCAGCGACCCGGTCCACTTGTACTCCGGGGCCGTGTCGGCCCCCGGCCCCTCGGCGCTGCTCTCCCCTACCCCGTTGAGGTACTTGCGCAGGGCAAGGCCCTTGTGCCAGCCCTCGGCGTCATCGGCTCTGACGTACAGCCCCGCACCCCGTTGGGGCGAAAACAGGTCCATGACCTGGTAGATCGCCTCGTGGTCGCCGTAGCCGCGCCTGACATGGGTGGGGCTATCGCTGATGATCCCGCCGCCCCACGGGAAGAAGTAGTAGTCCTCGGCGGGGTCGCCGGAGACCGTGAGGCCGCCGAAATGGGGGAAGGCGAGCTTGAAGTCCGTGGGCGCATCGCCGGCGTTGGCCACAGCCAGGCCCAATCGCAGGCCCTCCTCCTGCATGCGGACGCTGAGCGTTGCCCGCAGCGCCGGCGCCGGCAGCTCCAGCTCGGCCACGAAGCCGCCATCGCCCTCGGCCCGTGCATCTCTCAGGAGGAAGTCACGGCTGCCGGCATAGCGCCGGTCCTCCACTTCCACCAGGAACAGGCAGACGCGCTCGGGGTCGAGAACCATCTCGCTTTGAGCAAACTCATTGCGCAGCGAGACCAGTCGCAGCCGCTCACCGAGGGAGAACCGGCACGTCAGGCCTCGGTTGCTCAGCATAAAGGCGTCTTGTTCCGCGGTGCAGGAGGGCTCCCGGTCAACGGCGGCACCGGCCGTCGCCGCGATGGGGGGGCACATGTCCGGGTCTTGCGCCCTCGGGCGCAGACCCATCCCGGCCGACAGTGCTACCCGCGAAAGCCTGGCCCCCTGCTCCCCGGCCACGATGTACAGGCCCGAAGGATGCAGTTGCCTTCCCGCGGGCAGGGACAGCTCCGCCGCGGTCTCCGGCGCCGCCGGCTTTCCGGCTTCGTCGAGCCACGACACCTGCACGGGAGTGTCGGCCTCCACCGAGGCCTGCAGCGACTGCAGGTTATCGAGGGCTTTGGGGTCCCACTCGACACGGGCGCTCTGGCCCGGGGCCAGCGCCAGGCCTGCGGCATCGGCCCGCACATCCCGGGCGCCGGCGTAGAGGATCAGCCCCGACGGGTCGTGCAGCGGCTGCTCCGCTCCCGGTCGCCAGATCGCTTCAGTCTGCAGCTCCCGGGTGAGCAGGTACAGCCGCACCATGTACTCCCCGTTGCCTCCGGGGATGGTGAGCTTGTCCTGGGTCCAGTCGCCCTCCGAGAAGCTTACGAAGCTATTCCCCCGCCGGCGGCTGTGGTCGATGGCGAGATAGACGTAGTCATCGTTCTTGTCGCTTGGCGCCTTGCGGATGACGATCTCGTTGGCTCCGGGGGTGAACCGGTCCTTCGGCAGCTCGAAGTCGTACCAGTCGCAGGCTGCAGCGGCGCCCTCCTTGAACACGGGAGCCCCGCAGTCGGTGCGGTACGCGTGCACCCTGCCGTTGACGACGATCTCGAAGGTCTCGTCGAGGCCATTGGCCTTTGGCAAGTCGTGCCAGGAGTAGTCACGGACCATGAAGCAGACCGAGAGCCTCACCGACCGCACCTGCTCCCACACCTCGGCCGGCACGTCGGACAGGTCCAGAACCTTCTTGGCCTCGTAGCCGGCGGAGTTCTGGTGGGTGATGCTGGTGCTAAGATTGCCGCCCCACATGCCGGTATCGTCGAACACGACCCAGACCCCGTCCTGCATGGGGCTAAGCAGCGAGGGGACGGCGAGGGCCGAGAGCGGAAGCGCGAGGATGAGCGCAAGCGGGATCAGGGCGCGGCGCATGGGACGGCCACCTCCGAAGCGAGTCAGACGTGAACTGTCAGGTTCGCCGTCACCGGAGGTGAACCTGCTCCGTCGGGAGCGGGCGGTGCCCGGAAGGTTACCCCCCCTGTCTACGCGAAATGAAGCCCCATTACATTTGCACGACTACCACCCTCCGGAGGTTTCCATGCCTGGAGCCATACCCGCCGCCTGCTTCGCGATCATCCCTCTCGTCATCTTGTCCTCGCCGGGCTGCGCCCAGCCCTCTGCTCCGCATCCCCGGCTGCTCGTGACCGCCGAGGCCCTCGCCGCCCTGCGCGCGAAGGCCGCCGATGCCACACAGAACCGCTTCGGCTTTTCCACCCGGAGCGTCTGGGAGACCATCAAGGCGAGGGCCGACCGCCTGGCCGGGCTGCCTCCCTACAGCTATTCAGTCAAGATCCCCGGCGTCGGTGGCGTGGTGCTCGAGGAGTGGCAGTACACGCTCTCGGACGCCACCCCTCCGCCGCACGAGAAGAGCCCCTCCTATCCGCCCTGGACGGCGATGTTCCAGGAGCGCGAGGATTCGATCACCACACGCCTGGTACACTTCAGCTTCGCCTACCTGGTCACCGGCGAGGAGTCGTACTTCGAGAAGGCCCGTGAGATCGCCCTGCACCTGACCAAGTGGGAGCAGTGGACGGATGCAAGCTACGGCGGCGGCCGGCTCAAGGCCTGTCTGGACACCGGCCACTGCACCTACGCCATGGCCATGTTCTACGACTGGTGCTTCGATAGGCTCAGCGCCGCGGAGCGCGACCAGGTCCGCGAGGCGCTGATCGGCAAGGGCATCGAGCCCAGCCTGGCCGGAGTGGACGTTTACCCGGCCGATACCAACGGCTACGCGGTGATCACCACCGGCGCCACTTTGGCCGCTCTGGCCGTCGAGCCCGAGGTTCCCGAGGCCGCCGAGTACGTGGCGCAGTGTATCGACAAGATCCGGGTCTCGCTGGACAAGGGTGGCAAGGACGGCGGCGCCTTCGAGGGCCCGATGTACGGCACCTATCTGATGGACTCCTTCGCCTTGGCCTTCGATGCACTGACCTCAGCGGGCACGGAGCACGACCTGTTCGAGCACCCCTATCTGGCGACGATGTCACGGTACTGCATCGGCCTGCTGGCCCCGGACACCCGGCAGATCCCCTGCTTCTCGGACGGTAGTCCCGGAGCGGGCTTCCCGCAGACCATGCGCATCCTGGCCCAGCGTGGCAGCACCGACGCGGCCTTCTACCTCCAGCAGATCGGAGCTCTGGAGGTAACCGGCATCTACGACTGGATCCGCTTCGATGAGAGCAAGCTCAACCCGGTGCAGCCACGGTGGAACCCCTCCACCGTGTTCACCGACATCGGCTACGCCTCGCTGCGGGACGGGTTCAACGCCGATGCCCCCTCGCTCTTCTTCAAGTCCGGCCCGGTGGAGAACAACATCGGCCACAACCACTATGACCACAACGCCTTCGTGATCAGTTACGGCAACCAGTGGATCATCCCCGACCGGGGCTATCACAACTTCTACATCCCCCCGAAGACCAAGTTCTCACTGGGCAGCATCGGCCACTGCACCGTGGTGCTCGACATCGACGAGCAATACCTGCAGGACACGAAGGTTCCGGTGTCCGGCAAGGACCAGATCAAACGCTTCGGCGGGCAGATCGCCGAGTTCTTCGCCGGCGAGAGCTTCGACTACGTCCAGGGCCGTGCCGCGGAGGCCTACAACACCGCGGAGAGCAGGGTTCTCGACCGCTTCGACCGCTCCATCGTCTATGTCAAGCCGCACTTCTTCGTCATCCGCGACGAGCTGGCGGCTCCGGAGGCCCATGCCTTCAACTTCCTGCTCCACAGTGACGGTGCCGGAGAGATCAAGCAGGAGGGCGAGATCACCACCGTCACCCGCACCGATGCTCAGGTCTACGGGCGCATCGCGGCGGACGTCCCTACGCACAGCACCATCGCCCTGTATCCCGGCGCCGAGGAGTACGGCCCCTTCCTGCGGGTGGAGACGGAACCCACGAAGAGCACCCGATTCACCGCCTTCTTGTACCCGCGACCCCATCAGAACCCCGAGTTCATCCGCAATTCGGGCTTCGAAGCCGGCATGGCCGGCTGGCAGCCCCGGGGCAATGAAGACATGCCCAACCATCAGATCGTCGAGGAGCAGCCCTTCGAGGGCGCCCGCTGTGCCCGGATCGAGAACAGCGGCTACTACTACAGCGACCGCTTCGCCCTCCCTCCCGGCACCGAAGTCACCGCCCGGGCGATGCTCCGCACCACCGAGCTGCCGGAGGGCAAGGGCGCCACGATGACACTCTACTTCTGGCAGGGCGGCAAGGCCTTCTCCAGCAAGCGAATAGGGCCCTTCGCGCACACCGATTGGCAGGAGCATGCCCTCACGGCCACCGTTCCCGAGGGGACCGAGCAGTTGAGCCTGGCCCTGGAGTTCTTCGCACCGGGCACGGCCTGGTTCGACCGGGCCCAGATACAGGCGCAGGTGGAGGTGCAAGAGCCACTGACGCCTCAGATCACGCCCCTGGGCAATGACGGCCTTGATGTGACTCTTGGCGGGGAGCGCTATGTGGTGGTCTTCGGCACCGGCGGGACCGAGGTGACGGTCGGCCCTATCACGACCGACGGCGACATCGCCATCGTGTCCCTGGACCCCGCAGGGCGGCCGGCAAGCGCATTCCTCAAGGCCGGGACGTTCGCGGACTGGGAAGGCCGGAAGCTCCTGCAGCTCCCGCGAATGGGGACGGCCGAAGTCACGCTTGAAGATGGCGAGCTGCAGGCACAGGCGACCTGGGACATCACCCCGCACGCTCCGATGCCCGCGCATGCGCAGGTGACGGTGGGATGGGAGCCGCAGAGCGCGCGGCTCAATGGCGCCGCCGCGGCGGTGGCGAACACCGAGGCCGGGTGGGTGGTATCGGCGCAGTAACGCCGCGTACAGACAGACGCAGAAGGGATTGCGCACCACAATGGCGAATGTGCGTGGGTTAGCCTAGTCCGGCGCCTGCGTCCGGCGCCTTCACCGGAGGGGAAAGACGATGTCTGACAAGCTGGCTATCGACGGCGGCAGCCCCGTGTGCACGGAGCAGTTCCCGCCTTGGCCGTACTTCACCGAAGAGATGATCCAGGCCGCCATGGAGCCGCTGCGCACCGGCAAGGTCAACTACTGGACCGGCTCGGTGGGCATGGAGTTCGAAAAGCAGTTCGCCGACTGGGTGGGCTGCAAGTTCGGTATCTCCACAAGCAATGGCACCAGCGCCCTGCACACCGCCCTGGCGGGCCTGGGCATCGGGCCCGGCGATGAGGTCATCACCCCGTCCTATACCTTCATCGCCTCGAGTTTCTGCATCCTCCAGGCCGGTGCCGTTCCGGTCTTCGCCGATGTAGAGAAGGAGACTCACACCATCAGCCCCGAGGCGATCGAGGCCGCCATAAGCCCGCGCACAAAGGCCATCATCGCCGTGCACCTCTATGGCTGCGTCTGCGACATGGACGCCATCATGGACATCGCCGACAGGCACGGGCTGTTCGTGGTCGAAGACTGCGCCCAGGCCCACGGCGGCGTGTACAAGGGCAAGAAGGTCGGCACCATGGGCCACTGCAATGCCTTCTCCTTCTGCCAGTCCAAGCACTTCACCACCGGCGGTGAGGGTGGCTGCACCGTCACGGACGACGAGGACGTCGCCTGGATCTGCCGCTCCTTCCGCGACCACGGCTATGACGTCTCCGAGCGTCTCCGCCTGCTGGAGCTCGAGGCCAAGCTGCCCTATATCCACAATATGTGGGGCTTCAACTACCGCATGACCGAGATGCAGTCGGCCATCGGCATCGAGGCCCTCAGGATCTTCGACAACTGGAACCTGGCCAATCGACGGCGCAACGCCCAGATCCTCGACGAGGCCCTCAAGGACGAGCCCTACATCTGGCGGCTGCCGATCAACACCGAGGATCGGCAGAACGCCTACTGGCTGTACCCCATCATCCTCGACACCGACAGGCTCAGCGTGGATGGCCGCGACTTCTTCGCCGCCGTCGCTGCCGAGGGAGTGCCCGCCGGTCCGGTGCTGTGGCCCCAGTGCTACAAGGAGCAGGTCTACCAGCGCCACAACGGCCCCACGCACCTGAAGTACCCGTTCCGCGATCCCAACACGCGGCCCGAGGCCGTGAACTACAGCAACGTCCATTGCGAGAACGCCGCCTGGGCCGAAGAGCGCACTTTCTTCACCTCGGTGCACCCCACCTACGAGCCCGAGCACATGGAGATGATTGCCGAGGCCATCAAGAAGGTGGGCAAGGCGTACCTCAAGTAGGGACGCTGACATGCGGCGCTGCTCTGCTGAACCCCACGGCGATGCCCGTGGGGTTCAGCGCTTCTTCGGCGCCGAGATCGGGGCCGCCAGCCGAGACCATGGAGCGCCCACCTCACACCGCCCTGCCCCAGGAGGAGCACCGGAGTACGGCGACGAATACCTCCGGCGAGACGACCTCATCTCGCTTCGGACCATCCATTGCGCATGCCTGTGTCCCCCACTGTCTGCCCCGCATCGCGCCGTACTCTCGCCGATTTGCCCGCTTTGCCCCGGGCCTGGCTCGTGCCCACGATGGTGGCGGCCCTCGCCACACTGTCCATGTGGCCGCGCATCAAGCCCGTCACCCCCGACAGCGTCAACTACATGGCCGCCGGCACCAACCTCCTGCGCCACGGCCGCTATGAGACGCTGGAGGGGACGCCGGAGGTGCTCTTCCCCCCCGGCTATCCCCTGCTGATCGGGCTGGTGGACTTGCTCGTGCACGATCCCGAATCGGCGGGGCGGCTGGTCTCGGCGACCCTCTCGCTGGCCACGGTACCGCTACTGTATTGGGTAGGGAGCCTGGCGGGTGGGCGGATACTAAGCTTCTGGTCCGCACTCCTGCTGGCCCTCTTGCCCCTCAGGGCCATGACCTCGGTGCGGG
>CAYRFY010000007.1:7319-9109 GCA_964423635.1 uncultured Armatimonadia bacterium
TGCTGTCCGGTTCCACCTACCTGTTCTCGGCGCTGTGTGCGGTGGCGCTGTGGCTCCTGTGGCGCCGGGCCGCGGCGGAGGGCAGGCGAGGTCGGGCTCTGCTGTGCGCCACGGGGTCCGGCCTGCTCCTGGGCGGCGCCTACCTCACACGCCCCGAGGGCCTACTGGTTGGCCTGACGCTCCTGGCCGCCGGTCTGCTCTTGCCCTCACCCATCCCCCGGCGAATCCGCTTCCATGGTTCCATCGCCACCGCCGCGGCCCTGGCGGCGGTCATGGCACCCTACGTGCTGTTTCTCCACCAGAACACGGGGGAGTGGACCATCAGCGGGAAGGTGGCCTACAACCGAGCGATGGCCGCCTCCATGGCGGTGGGCGACCGCTGGGCCGTCACCAATGCCCCGGAGCTGCTGCCGGATGAGACGCACGCCCGGCCCGTGGTTGCCTACGACAGGCGTCCAACCGCCGCGCAGTGGGCTGCCCTCGTGGGACGGAACGCGGCCCAGACGGTGGGACGCGTCCTGGCGCTCTACGGGCTGATGGTCATCCTGGTCCTCTGGGGGCTGCGGGCGCTGGCCCATCAACTGGATCCACCACGCACGGACTGGCTCGCCGCAGGTGCGGCCCTGGTCTGGCCGGTGGGATTGGTGGTCCTGCTCATCACCGAGGACAGGCTGTTTCTGCCCCTCGCACCCGCCATCTGTCTGTGCGCGGCGGCGGGCCTTCTCTCATCGCGCCGCCCCTACCGCATCGCCTTCGCGCTCGGGGTCATCATCTACCTCTTTGGCCTGATCATCCCGGACTGCAAATCCCACGAGGCCGGAGCGGCACGACTGCGCCCCGACCGGGCCTTCGGCCGCATCATCGCCTCCTCCGCGACCACGGGCCCCGTGGTGGGCGCAAGCCGGGAGTACGCCTTCTTCGCCGGCAGACCCTCTCTGCCCGTACCCAATGAGCCCATCCAACGCATCGGCCGCTATTGCCGCAATAACGGCGCCCACTGGCTGGTGGTGGAGACCTCGGACCGCGGCTACCATCAGCGGCTGCTGGATTCACTCCGCGCAGGACCCCTTCCACCCGGCGTGAAGTGGATCACCGGCGTTCGCCTCGACGCGACCCACGAAGTACACCTCTATGCCGTCGGGAAGGTCGGCGAGTCGGCGAGTCGCGGGTCACGAGTCGACGGCACCGGCTTCGGCGGCTGACGGTCCCGCAAGGCGAGAGCGTCAGCCGCTCCGTGCAGCGGTATGCGGCGACACCCTATCCATCCACCGGCTCGAACCGGATCGTCGGTGGCCCTTCGGCGAAGCTGACCACGAACCTGCCGCCGGCCGTGGGATAGACCACGTCCTCCCCTCGCTCGAAATCGTCGAGCCCCGGCGTCTGCAGGGCCAGCTTCCCGTCAGGCAGCATGTAACAGTCCGCGAAGCGCTCCACAACCTTCTCCCGGTTGCCCACCGCGTGTGCGGTGGCGGTCACCGCCTCCCCGTCCACGAACCACGGGGTCAGGAAATGGCCGTCGGGACGGAAGCCGGCATCCACCATGTTGCGAAAGATGCCGATCTTGTGCACCACCGGGCACGAAGCGTCGTCGAGGCCGTGCACGATGACCACCTTGTTCTGCGGGTTGGCCTCATACTGTATGGCCAGGTGCGGCGGGTAGCCCGGGTCGCGGATCTGCTGCATGTCCGGGGTCAGGTAGGCCGGGCTTTGCGGGTCCCGTGAGTAGCCCGCGTTCAGACTGCTGCCATATTCCCCGGTGCCGTAGGCGATGCCATCCGTCAGGCCGGGCA
>CAYRFY010000007.1:9119-34168 GCA_964423635.1 uncultured Armatimonadia bacterium
TGCCGCAGATGTCCACCACGCAGGCGAAGCTCCGCGGGGCCAGCTTGTTCACCATCAAGGTGACATTGCCGCCGCCGCTGCCCCCCATGGAGTAGCAGCGATGCGGGTTGTAAGTGACATTGGCCTCCGCGAGCTGTCTGCGCACATGCCACAGCGCCCGCAGGCAGTCCATGGCCTGCAGATACCCGTGGTCGTAGGGCTTTTCCCCGATGACGCGGGGCTCGGTGTCACCGCTCTGCAGATAGTTGACGCTGAGAGCGACCACGTTATACCGATCCGCGAACTCCCTGCACCAGGCCACATAATGGGCCTCATTGTACTTGCCGCCCCAATTGTGCAGCACCAGCATGAGCCCGGTGTTCGCTGTGATGCCGGCCGTCGGGGTTTCGACGTGCATCTTGACCTTGCGCTCCCCCGGCGCGAACGGCCACTCCTGGGCGATGAACTCCTGCTCTGTCTTTAGCACCTCTGTTGCTCCCTTCTGCCCTTGTGCCACGTCCTGGCCCGCGCCCAGATCCGTGAGGGCCAACAGGATCACACCCGCCGTGAAGCCCTCGAACCGGGTGACCCGCGGCGGCTGCTTGTAGACCAGGGCCCGGTAGGTTATCTTGCGACCGCCGGTGGGGCCCTGCACGGCAAAGGCCAGCGGGGTCTCGGTGAAGGCGGGCCAGAGTTTCGCGTCGGCCCGTAGTCGCTGGACGTCGGCCTCCGCTACGCCGATGGTGACTGCCGCCAGACCCTCCCGGGGCAGCACCAGCGAGCGGTCCGTGCAGCTCTGCTGCGGCACCGGCAAGCCCGTCGCCAGTTCCGGGGGCACGTCCACCAGCACCCATTGACCCACGCGGTCGTGCCACGGCAGGGCCTTGTCCGCCGGAACGTAGCTACCCGCCGGAACCTCGGCGGCTCGCGCCTCCAACTCCCCCGGCCATGAAAGCAGGATCACCCCGGCCTTCGCCCCGGTGAACTCGGTGCGCAGCGGCGGGGTCTTGTAGACAAGGATATCGTAGATAAGCTCCGCACCGCCGCCGGGTGGGGCGATGCTGAGCTGGTCGCCGGTTGCCTCGAGGCCCAGCTTCGTCGCGAAGGTCGTCGACTCGGTGGCGCTGATAGCGATGACGACCTCCGCCGCGTCGGCGTCGGGCAAGACCAGGGTCCGGTCGGTGCAGGACTGCTGTGGGACCGGTGCCCGGGCCACGTACTCGTCCGGCAGCTTGCTGACTTCCCACAGGCCGACGCGGTCGTGCCACGGGGCCCCGCCGATCGTCGGCACCCACGTATCCTGAGCCAAGCAGCATGCACCAAGAAGAGTTAGCGCGACCACGATCAGGGGCTTCATGGAATCTCGCTCCCTTCACGATAATCCAGGGAGTGTTCCGCGGGCGATCGGCGTCCCCCTCCACCCGGCGTCAGGGCAGCAGGACCGCCGTGGCAAGGGCCTCGACGAGAGGGCGGCGAGGCGCTACAATCGATTTCGCCATTCCACATCGGGCAACTGTAACCCCATCCGGCCCATGGGCACTACCTGTGCAGAGCGCCGCTTCCGGCGGCTTCACCGACGTGGGCAGGGAGCGATGGGATGATGTGGGGACGGAAAACATGGATCGGCGTGGCGGCAGCCCTGGTGGGGGCCGCGATCTGGGCAGCGACGGCGGCGGTCGGCGAGGTCTCCGAGGGCCGCGGGGCTGTGGGGAAGGTCGGTCAGAGGGCCAAAGCGGCCTGCGCACCCTTCCCCCGGATGAGAGCTCTGAACTCCGAGCTGGGCCTGACGGAGGCCCAACGGGCCGAGCTGCGCGAGATCGCCGCGCCGCACCGAGGTGAGCTTCTCTCTTTGGGTCGACAGATCCGCAGCGTGCGAAGCGAACTCCAGGGCACGATTCTGTCCGGGGAGGCGGATGAGGCCGCCATCCGCGCCAAGGCCGCGGAGCTGGCCGAGGTCATGGCCGACCGCGCGGTGCTCGCCGCCCGGATCGCCGGAGAGTCGCGTCTTGTGTTCACACAAGAGCAGCTTGAGAAGCTCAAGCAGATGCGGGATGACCGCCGGCACGCCGCGGACCGGTGGCGCAAACACGCCGCCCCTCGGCGGGAGACCAAGGACACGGGTTAGCGGCGACATGGACACCACCGGAACGTTAGAGCTCAGGCCGTCGAGTCCGGCACTCGGTGCCGACCTTGTTCACGCTGAACGAGAAAGCGTTCGCGTTACGCGCATGAACGGTGCTTCGCACACCGGCGCCTCAGACGACCTGCGGGACGTCGAGAGCTGCCGCAACGGCAACACCGAGGCGTACCGGAGGATCGTGGAACGGTACCAGCAGCGCATTGCCCGCATGATGTGGCGGTTTGCCCGGGACCCGGAGACCCATGAGGACCTGGTCCAGGAGGTGTTCATCGAGGCCTTCCAGAGCCTGCATACCTTCAAGGCCAGGGCGCCGTTCGAACACTGGCTGGCAAGAATCGCCACTCATGTGGGCTACAGACACTGGCGTATGCAGGCAAGGCGGGCCGAGATCGAGACCGTCCCGCTGGAGGACTGGCACGAGTTGGCGGCAAGTGATGCTGAGGAGATGGACGCCGAGAAGGTGGCGGAATTGCTCTACGGCCTCATCGCACAGCTTCCGGTCCGGGACAGGCTCGTGATGACACTGCGGTACATCGAAGACCGCAGTGTTGAGCAGACCTCCCAGCTCACCGGCTGGAGCGTCTCCATGGTCAAGGTCCAGGCCTGGCGGGCCCGCAGGAAGCTGGAGAAGCTGCTGGACAAGGCGTGTGGCGGTGTATGATGAACCCCGAGAACCTGTTGGCCAAGCTCATCTCACGTGCCCGGCAGGAGGCCTGCCCGCGTGTGGACGTGACCGGGCCGGTGATGGCCACGATCTACTCGAGCCAGGCGGCGCTCGATCCGGGAGTAGACGCCCTGGTGTGGGTGGCCGTGGCCTCCTTCGCCGTGGCGGCCCCGCTGGCGGTGTTCGCTTTCACAGGGAGCCAGACCTGGGTCGATCCGCTCATGGCCGCGCTCGTCGACCTGCCGGGGTGGCTGATATGACCGAGCACGAGGCCCCGGTCTCCACAGCCCGGAGGGCGCGCCCCGCCGCCTGGCGCCAGATCGCCCTGGGGCTCGCCATCCTCTTCTGTGGAGTGGTCATGGGCTCGGCGGGCACAATGCTGGCCACCCGCCGCGTGCTCAGCCGCGGCATGCCGCCTGCGGACAAGGCCGCCAGAGGGCTGACGCAGCGCATGGACGCCCAGCTCAACCTCAGCCCGGAGCAAAAGCAACAGGTGGCCGAGATCGTGTCCCGGCACCTCAAGACGCTGCGCGCGGCCCGCAAGGAGCAGTTCCGACTCATGCACGATGAGGTCGCCGCCGTGCTCACACCCGAGCAGGCCGCCGCGTGGCGCAGAGGCTTCGAACGCTTCCAGCGCTCCGGACCCGATCGCCCGCGCGACCACCGCCCGCCCCGAAAGACCGACCACAGGGGCGATGCAGAGGCCCCGGGAGACTCCCGGCCCGGCGAGGCGTCTCGGCGGTAGGCGCCGGCTGAGCCGCGGTAGGCCGTGGCGCAGTTCAGACAGCTCACACTATGCAGGTTCCGGGCCAGCGACCGGTCGGAGGGGCCTTTCGCCCCCTTGGTGCATGATCTGAGTTGCCAGCCCGCCAAGCCGGCCTGGAGGGCCGGCGTCGGCCTTCGTACACGGCCCCGACCAGCCATCGGACGGTCTCCACCGAGCGCGGCCCACAAGTACGATTGTACTGCGATCCCCTCACTCCCCCTGCCACCGCCAGTGCCTGATCTCCGGCATGTCTTCCCCGTGCTCCCGGATGTACTGCTTGTGGTCCACCAGCTTGTCGCGCAGCCACTGCTTGACGTAGGCCGCGCGCGAGCCCAGGCCCGGAACGCGGTCGATCACGTCGCCCACAAGATGGAAGCGGTCCAGATCATTCAGGACGCACATGTCGAAGGGGGTGGTGGTTGTCCCCTCTTCCTTGTAGCCGCGCACGTGGAGCTGAGCGTGGTTGGTACGGCGGTAGGTCAGCCGGTGAATTAGCCAGGGATAGCCGTGGTAGGCGAAGATGATGGGCTTGTCCGTGGTGAACAGGGCATCGAAGTCCCGGTCCGATAGCCCGTGGGGGTGCTCCTCCCGGGGCTGGAGGGTCATCAGGTCCACGACATTGATCACCCGCACCTTGAGCTGCGGGCAGTGTTGGCGCAGGAGCTTGACCGCGGCCAGGGTCTCCATGGTCGGGATGTCGCCGGCGCACGCCATCACCACATCCGGATCGCCGTCCTCATCATTGCTGGCCCATTCCCAGATGCCCAGGCCGGCGGTGCAGTGTTTGATGGCCGCGTCCATGTCCAGCCACTGGACCGCCGGCTGCTTGCCCGCAACGATCACGTTCACGTAGTTGCGGCTACGCAGGCAATGGTCGGCCACGGACAGCAGCGTATTGGCGTCGGGGGGCAGGTACACCCGGACGATGTCGGCCTTCTTGTTGACGACCAGATCGATGAAACCCGGATCCTGGTGGGAGAAGCCGTTGTGATCCTGACGCCACACGTGTGAGGTGAGTAGATAGTTGAGCGAGGCAATCGGCGCCCGCCAGGCGATGTGGCTTGTGACCTTCAGCCACTTGGCGTGCTGGTTGAACATGGAATCCACGATGTGGATGAAAGCCTCGTAGCAGGAGAAGAACCCGTGCCGGCCGGTGAGCAGGTACCCCTCCAGCCAGCCCTGCAGCGTTTGCTCGCTGAGAATCTCCATCACGCGGCCGTCGGGAGCCAGGTGCTCGTCGCACTCCTCTATCTCCGCCACCCAGGTGCGTGCGGTGGCCTCCAGCACGGCGCCGAGCCGGTTTGACTCCGTCTCGTCCGGCCCCATGATCCGGAAGTTGCGGGCCTCCTGATTCAGCGACATCGTGTCGCGCAAGAACGCCCCCAGGGCCCGGGTGGCTTCGGCCGTGGTCTCGCCGGGTGACGGCACCTCCACGGCATAGGCCCGGAAGTCCGGCAGCTTGAGCCCCCGCAGGAGCAGGCCCCCGTTGGCGTGGGGGTTGGCGCCCATGCGCCGCGTACCGCTGGGCGCCAGGGCCGCCAGCTCCGGCCGCAGGGCGCCCTGCTCGTCGAAGAGTTCCTCCGGACGATAACTGCGCATCCACTGCTCCAGGACAGCCACGTGCTCGGGCCGGTGGGCCACGTCAGAAACCGGCACCTGATGTGACCGCCAGGAGCCCTCTGTCTTCAGGCCATCCACCTCTTTCGGTCCCGTCCAGCCCTTCGGGGTCCGCAGCACGATCAGCGGCCACTGCGGGCGCCGGGCAGTGTGCGAGGCCCGGGCCTCGGCCTGGATCTCGGCGATCTCCGAAAACACCGTATCCAGCGTCGCCGCCATGGCCTGGTGCATGGCCATGGGCTCCTCCCCCTCCACGAAGTACGGCCGGTAACCGTAGCCGACCAGGAGGCTCGCCAGCTCGTCTTTGGGGATGCGTGCCAGCACGGTGGGGTTGGCGATCTTGTAGCCATTGAGATGCAAGATGGGGAGTACCGCACCATCGGTAACGGGGTTGAGGAACTTGTTGGAGTGCCAGGACGTAGCGAGCGGGCCCGTCTCGGCCTCCCCATCTCCCACCACGCAGGCAACGATGAGGTCGGGGTTATCGAAGGCCGCGCCGTAGGCGTGAGAGATCGAGTAGCCCAGCTCCCCACCTTCGTGGATCGAGCCGGGAGTCTCCGGCGCGACGTGCGAGGGGATGCCACCGGGGAAGGAGAACTGCTTGAACAGGCGCTTGAGGCCCGCCTCGTCGCGGGAGACATCGGGGTAGACTTCCGAGTAGGTGCCCTCCAGGTAGGTATTGGCAACCAGGCCCGGCCCGCCGTGGCCGGGGCCGGTGACATACAGCACGTTCACGTCGCGCTCGCGGATGATGCGATTGAGGTGGACGTAGATGAAGTTCAGCCCCGGGGTGGTGCCCCAGTGTCCCAGGAGGCGGGGCTTGACGTGGGAGATGTCCAGCGGCTCGCGCAGAAGAGGGTTCTGGTAAAGGTAGATCTGTCCCACCGACAGGTAATTGGCGGCGCGCCAGTAGGCATCCATCTTCTCCAGCATCTCGGGCGACAGTGGGCTATCCATGGCAATCTCCCTTCCGCATGAGCGGCCGCCGTTGCGCGGCCACCTCCATCGGTCTGCTGCCGGCGAGAGCCGGGGATGCATACCGGCAACGCCAATCTCCCCGGCCATTGGACCCTGGCCGTCGGCATGGTTCCCCGCGGAGCAGCCGGGTTCCTCGTAGGGCGTGCGGAGCGGCTCGCCGTGGCAGCGACCCCAGAGCGGCCCTCCGCGCCGCACCCATCGGTCTGAGGCGGAGCTTCGCTGAGCGTCAAGGGACAGAAGGACGGTCTCTTCTCGCCACGGAATAAGCATAGCCGAAGCCAGGCGACACGTACGCAACTGTACGGCAGGCCCCGGCCGGGAGCGACTTGCGCACACTGACGATCCGGAGGAACACCCGAAATGCGAGTGACGATAGACCCAGAAGGCGCTATCGAGCTGCAGGTCTCCGACTGGCCGGGGTTCGGCCTGCGCACGCTGCGGCCCGTTGTGGAGCTGAACGGAGCGCAGGTCCCCTACACGGTGACATCGCTGACCACCGACGCCGAAGGCCGGCAGAGCGTGCACTACGACTTCGCCGGGCGCATACGCCTGGAGCTGACCTTCGAAGCCGGTCCCGACGTGGTGACCGTTGGAGGGTGGCTGAAAAACCCGTCCGCTGCGCCGGTTGACCTGGGACGAGTGGCGGTGTTTGAGACGGGACCGGAGGCGGCCTCGGTGGCCTTCGGAGAGCAGGCGCGCGAGGTGGCCATGCTCGTGCAGAATAACTACTGGGGTGACATGGTCCCTCTGGTTGCGCGGCAAACTGAGCGGAGCGCCTCCGATGGCTCGGAGCCAAACGACGCCGCCGCGCCATCGGAAGACAGCGCGGTCGCGTCGCAGAACGTGTGGCTGGCATACGACCGCGCCTCGCGGCAGGCGTTGCTGGTCGGCTTCCTGAGCAACGAGACCTGGACCGGGACGATCTCCGTGCAGAGCGATAGCGCGGGAATGGTGTCGCGGTTCAGCGTGGGCTTTGACGGCGGCGACCTTCTGCTCCAGCCGGGGAGAGCGGTGCCCCTCGAGGGGGTAACGCTGATGCATGCTGCCGACCCCTTCGACCTGCTGGACGCCTACGGGGACGAGGTGGCCCGGGAGCACCCGTTCACACCGCTTGCCCAGGTCCCGGTGTCGTGGTGCAGTTGGTATCCCTACCGGCTGAGCGTGTCGGAGGACCGGGTTCTGGCGGACGCGGAGATCGCCACCACGCGGCTCAAGCCACTCGGCCTCAGCATCATGGAGCTGGACCTGGGCTGGGAGGAGGGCAACTTGCCCAGCACCTTCACCGAGAACGAACGCTTCCCCCATGGGCTGTCCTGGCTATCGGAACGGCTGGGGGACCTGGGGTTCGAGCTGGGTGTGTGGAAGGCGCCGTACCAGATCAGCCAGTTCGACCCGCTGGCGCGGGAGCATCCGGAGTGGCTGCTGCATGGCCAAGACGGCGCGCTCGCATCGCTCTGGACCTGGTTCTGGGAGCCGCACGGGGAGATCTACGCCCTGGACCTGACGCATCCCGAAGCGCAGGAGTGGCTGCGCGACCGCATGCACAGCCTGTCGGAGCGCGGGGTACGGTACCTCAAGGCAGACTTCATCGGGCAGCCCAGCCCCGAGTTCGCCCGGCGGCGCCACGACCGGACCATCGCCGTAGGGGCTCAGACGGGACGCATCGGTGCGGCGATCATCGCCCGGCAGCTGGCGCCGGGGAAGATGCTCAACTGCGGCGGCCCCGAGATGCCGGGCACCGGCCGGTGGCCTTTGCTGTATACCTGCAGCGACACGGGCAACACGGGCACGCAGTCGTGGCAGTTCCAGCGGGACAACCTCCGCAGCGCGGCGTGCCATCTGTGGAAGAACGGGCGATGGGGAGTGCTGCAGCCGTCCTGCCTGTGCGTCGGGCTGCCCGGAACGCTGGAGGAGGCACGGAGCCGCGCGACGGTGGCGTTCATGGCGGGCGGACAGGTGGACATCTCCGACACGTTGGCCAGCCTGCCCGAGGACCGCTGGGCGGTGCTGGAGGCAACGTTGCCGCCGCTGGGGCTGACGGCGAGGGCTGTGGACCTGTTCGACCCGGTCCTGGAGCCGGGCACGGTGGACTATACGGCTCAGTGTTCCGGGGCCGAGCAGGAGATTCCGCCCGGCAAGCCCCACCCGGCCGGCAGCGTCTGGCACCTGAGGATAGAGCGCGACTGGGACGAGTGGGACCTGGTGGCCGTGTTCGCGCTGGACCCGGGCGAAGACCAATGCCGGCCTACGCGGTTTCAGGTGCCCTTTGGCCACCTGAGGCTGGACGCGACGCAGGAGTACTGGGCCTACGAGTTCTGGTCCGGCCAGTTCCTGGGGCGCGTGCCGGCGCAGCGGCGCAACGCCGAGGGCTACGAGCATCCCGGCGACTTCCAGGACCTGGTGACCGGCGACGCCCCCGGCACGCTGGACATCGCCTTCACCGGACCCGGAGTGAAGCTTATCTGCCTGCGGCAAATCCGGCCGCACCCGTGGGTGGCCGGTAGCAGCTTCCACCAAAGCTGCGGGGCGGAACTTACGGACGTGTCGTGGGACCCGCAGTCCGAGGTCCTCTGTGGGAAGGTGACGCGACCGGTCGGCCACAGCGGCTTTTTGGTGCTCGCCGCAGAGGGCCTCCGGCCCGCTGATGCCGAGGTC
Source organism: uncultured Armatimonadia bacterium (assembly GCA_964423635.1). Lineage (GTDB taxonomy): Bacteria > Armatimonadota > Zipacnadia > Zipacnadales > JABUFB01 > CAYRFY01. The sequence continues at coordinate 17,919 of CAYRFY010000007.1, forward strand.
GGGGGGCAGGCCGTAGCGGCCGTCCCCTCCGCGGGCGGGGCCTGGCGACTGCCCGTCACCTGCAGGGAGGGCGCGATGTCATGGTGGGTCCGCTTCGAGCGTGAGTAGAGGTCCCGCGGACAGGCTTCGGCGAAAGCACTTGCCCAGACGGCACCATGGTGTTCTCACGTTTGCATATTTGCAGGCATGAGTTTGCTGCCAATGGTCAGAATTCAGGTACAGTTGACACAGGCACAGGCACAGGCCATCCGGCGTCTCCCGGCAGACCGCGAGGTTCCGATGGCTCAGATCATCCGGCAGAGCATAGACGAGTACCTGGGCGGCCTGCACAGGCCCGACGAACAGGAGCTGCGCCGTCCCGCGTTGTCCATCATCGACCGCGAGCTGCGGCGTTTCATCGTGGCCATGCCGGCGCAGGCGGGGCCGTGAAGTGCGGCAACGGCGCCGCGCAGGTCCACGCACGGCCGGCACCGGCAAGCCGCAGGAGGCGATTCCTCCCGACAACACCGACTGTCTTTCCCTGGTCCGAGGGAGACCGGAGACGGGGCCGCAGCGTCTGCGAGGCTGCGCGATCAGTCGCGCAGCAGCCCGCCTATGGGCCAGCGCCGAAGGGCCGGGGGCTGCTTGCGCCCTGGCTCCAATCAAGGCTGGGCAAGCCCCAACTCCTTGGCCAGGAACGCTACTCTGTCGGTGTACTCGTCGATGAGTTTGGTTGTGCCCAGCCCCTGGCCGTGGCCCGCGTCGGTCTCTACTCGCAGTAGGACCGGGGCGGAGCCTGCTTGGGCGCTCTGTAGGGCCGCGGTGAACTTGAAGCTGTGCCAGGGCGGGACACGGTCGTCGTGGTCCGCGGTGAGCATCATCGTCGCCGGGTAACGAACACCCTCGCGCACATGATGCAGCGGGGAGTAGGCGTAGAGTGCGGCGAACTCCTCTGGGTTCTCCGGTGAGCCGTACTCCGGGATCCAGCCCCAGCCCACCGGGGCTTGGGGGAAGCGGAGCATGTCCAGCACTCCGACGCCGATCAGCGCCGCAGCGAACAGGCGCGGGCGCTGGGTGATGCAGGCCCCAACCAACAGTCCTCCGTTGCTGTCCCCACCGATCGCGATTCGCCGGTGGGAGGTGTACCGATTGTCGATGAGCCACTCGGCCGCGGCGATGAAGTCGTCGAATGCGGTCTGTCGCCGGGTCTTCTCCGCCGCCTCGTGCCAGGCTTCGCCGTACTCCCCCCCGCCGCGGATGCAGGCCAAGGCGTAGACACCTCCCATCTGCAGCCAGGTCATGTCGCCGGAGTTGTAAGAGGGTGTGCTCGAGGCGCCGAAGCCGCCGTAGCCATAGAGGAAGGTGGGGTTGCGGCCATTGAGCTGCAGGCCTTTCCTGTGGACGATGAACATCGGCACGCGCGTGCCATCCTTGCTCTGATAGAAGACCTGCGCAGTCTCGTAGTCGGCGGGGCTGTAGGTGAGCCTGGGCTCACGGAAGGTACTCGTCTCGCCGGAGGAGAGGTCGTAGCGGCAGATGGGGCCGGGGTATGCGAAGCTGGTAAAGGAATAGAAGGTTTCCGGATCGCTCTGCTTGCCGCCGAAGCCGTAGGTGGTCCCGAGACCGGGTAAGGGCACCTCGCGCTCGAACTCGCCGCCGGTGGAGTACACGCGCACCACGGAGCAAGCGTCCTTCAAGTAGCTGGCCACGAGCCCGCCGCCGACTGCGGTGCACTGGTCCAGCGCCTCCTTGCCCTCGGGGATGATCTGGCGCCAGCGCTCCGGCGCCGGGTCGCGGCTGTCCACGGCCAGCACCCGGCGCAGCGGCGCGTCCTTGTCGGTGAGCACCCAGAACACCGGTCCGTCGTTGCCCGCCGTCCAGTAGGCCGCATCGCCCTGAGGCAGCAGGTCGAAGATCGGCGAGTCTTCCGGGGCAATGGCAGGCGACTGCGGGTCGCGGAGGTCCTTGAGGAACACGAAGGTGTTCGGGTCGGTGCCCTCGTTGGTGGTGAGGACCAGGTAGCGGCCGTCATCGGTCACGGTGGCCCATATGTACCAGTCCGGGTGATCCGGGGCCTCGTAGATGAGGGTGTCCTGGCCCTGCTCGGAGCCCAAGCGATGGTAGTAGAGCTTCTGGTTCTGCGTGACGCCGGTGAATTCCTCACCGGCCTTGGGCTCGGCAAAACGCTGGTAGAAGAACCCCTTGCCGTCGTGTGTCCAGGCTGCTCCGGAGAACTTCGCCCACTTGAGGTGGTCGGGCAGGTCCTCACCGGTCGTCACATCGCGCACGTGCCACTCAGCCCAATCGGAGCCGGCCGTAGCCAGGGCATACGCCAGATAGCGTCCGTCGGGGCTGGGCTGCCAGGCGTCAATGGACACGGTGCCGTCGGGCGACAGGGCGTTGGGGTCCAGCAGCACCCGGGCCTTGCCGGCGAGCGAGTCGGTCACGTACAGCACATCCTGGTCCTGCAATCCGGTGTTCATCAGGTAGAAGTACCGCCCGCCGTCCTTAACGGGGACGTCGTACCGCTCTCGGTTCACCAGGCGGGTGACACGTTCGCGGATCGCCTCACGCTCCGGGATCCGCGCCAGGTAATCCGATGTGAGTCGTGCCTGCGCCTCGACCCAGGCGCGCGTCTTGTCCGAGTCTACGTCCTCAAGCCACCGGTAGGGGTCTGCGACAGACACCCCATGGTAGGAGTCGGACTGCTCGACTGCAGGTGACGGAGGGTAGTCAAGAGGCACTTCCCCCCGTAGGGGAGCGGCGCCGCCGGACTGGGCCGGTATCCCGCACAAGATGCAGGCTGTGACAAGCAGGTAGCGTTCTCTCATCTCGACCTCCGGAGGTGCCTTGTCTGGGGTCGACGGGGCCACGCAGCCAGCCGCGGCTGCGACGGCCGCGTGCGCACACCGCCAGTGCAGGATCCCGGCGTCTTGCGGCCTCTTCCATCTACGGCCCTCAGGCGGGCAAGCTGAAACGACCGCCTGCGCGTGGTCCATGGGCTGAGGGCGTGCCGCGGCCGATCGCCGGACCGCTCACCGCTACCAGGCGCCCAACGCGACTGCATCCATCGTTCCTGGCCACCGACCGTCTCAGACCCATGGCCATCAGACCCTCAACTGCCGCCACAGGTCCGGGCTGAAACCGCGGCAGAGCCTCGGCACCCGAAAGCCCACCCTCTACCCCCCGCTGCGCGCGATGGGGTGCTTGCGGAAGACATCCAGGTACTGCTCGGCAGTGACGCCCAGTTGCTCGCAGACCGCGGGATCCAGCACGTCCCGAGGGTCGCCGGCGTGCGCCGTGCCCTCCGTGTAGATCCAGTAGCCGGGCGCGCAATCGGCGGCCTGTGAGAGCTGTTGGTCCAGATAGCGCGGCAGATAGTTGGGGCGACGTGTGCGTGCGTTCCACGGATGAAAGCCGGGCAGGATGCGGGTGGCGAAGGGAAAGGCCTCCTGGACCTTCGGGATGAACTCCGGCAGACGCACGAACCAGCGGGACAGGTGCGGGAGCACCTCGGGGGCATCAAGCTCGCCCTCCCCCGCGCCATAGGTCTTCTCCGTGGCGATCCAGATCTCCACTCCGGCGTCGTGGATGCCGCGCAGCCACCAGTAGTTGCCGGCGCGGCAATCCGGCTTGCCGGCGTACATGCGGGCCTCGTAGACCTGCAGCAGCGGCCCGCCGAACACCTCGTGGATCACCCGGCCCACCTGCAACCCCCTTTGGTAGTATTGCCCGGGGAAGCCGAACTCGTCGGCGAAGCACCAGGCGTCCACGTGGTCGGCCACATCCTGATAGCGCGCCGTGGTCTCAGCCGTCACCCCGCCGTAGTCCTCGGCGTCGTACACGATCCCCCGGAACCCCAGACGCTTCGCCTCCGCATAGATCACCCGCATCTGGCGCAGCGTGGTCTGCCAGGCCCGATCGTTGTGCAGGTCCGCCGGCTGGTTGACCTGCTGGGCGAAGGCCTCATGCTCCGCCAGCCAGTAGCGAATGCCACGTTGCCGGAACTGCTCCAGGGCCCCACTCTCCTCCCAGACAGCGAAGCCGGAGTTGTGGTTGGTCTGGGGGAAGGCGCTCTCGATGTAGTCCAGCCACAGGTCCGTGACCCCCAGGTCGCGGTCGAGGTAGTCCAGCTTGTCCAGGAAGTCTCGCTGCAGATCGGAGGACCAGCACATGAGATGGCGCTCCGGGCGGTTGGGGCGGCCGAGGAGCCGGACCTCCGAGATGGCGCCGTGACTGCTGGAGGCGGCCCCGAGGCCGACCTTCACATAGCGCCCTACGGCAGGAGGCAGCTCTACCCGCGTCGTGTCGGCCGGCCGCCACATGGCGAGGTTGATCGCGCGGCCCAGCAGGGGGCGCAGGTGCTCCGGGTCCGGGCCGATGGAGACCTCCTGCAGCCACACCAGTCGCTCCTCGTGGCCGTTGGTGACCACGCACCCCTCAACCAGCGTGGGGCCACCGAGGTCGATGACCAGGTTGACGCCCCCATTGGGCCACGCGAAGCGCAGCTCGGTGTCGGGGTTACCGTCCAGTGCGTACTCAGGGTTGCTTAGCTCGCCGCCCGGAGCCTCGGCGGAATGGAGCTTGAGGCCCGTCAGAACGGGAGCATCGGCGGCGACAACGATTGTGGGCAAGAGAGCGACGGCGAGGAGGAGTACGGCGGGCAGGTGCGAAGACATAGGCCGGAGCACACTCCATCTAGGATCCAGGCAGAACGGCTACTCGGGGAGCATCGGGCGCCACTGTCCGGACAAGCCCGTGGGCTGTGCAAGGTTACAGGGCGCCGCGGCCCGGTGTCAACCAGACCACCGGAGGAAGACGTGCCATGAAGATCGCCCGCATCCCGAAGCTGACTTACACTCCCGGCAGCCTGGAGTATCACCAGTTCATCCGCGGAGGCGTCGGGGCCGACTACCACCAAAGCCCCATGCTCTACCAGTTCCCCGACGGCGAAGTGCTGATGACCTGGGGCGCGTACGACTTCGACGAGTGCTCCGCAAATGGCGTGACGCTGTACTCCATCACACGAGACCGAGGTCTCACCTGGTCCGACCCTCAGGTGTATCTGGCCGACTACCCCGCGGGGCCGCTGAGCGGGTTCCTGCTGCGCCTGCGGCAGAGCCTGACCACTCTCATGTTCATTCAACAGGCACGACACGAGATTCAGGTCGATGAGGAGCGCCGTGTCGCCACCGCGGGAAGCAACTACTTCCGCACGCGCACCCACGTCTTCCTCCGCAGGTCGCCGGACGGCGGGCGCAGCTTCGACCATGGAACGGAGCTACCCCATGCGGGGTTCACCGGCGGCAAGAGCCTGCCCGGGGGCGGCTGGTACGGCAGCGTGGACTGTCTCACCCAGCTCGCAAGCGGCCGGATCGTCGCCGCCTTCACCTTCCTCGACCCGGAGCGCTCGGACATGGCGAGACAGGATTGGACCTCTCAGCACTTCACGGGAGCCTGCTTGCTCTCCGACGACGGCGGAGCCACCTGGCCCCCCGGTGAGGAGATCACCACGCAGACCGAACGCGGGGTCATGGAGCTGCAGATGGTGGAGACCGACCCCGATCGGCTCTACTGCCTCTTCCGGACCAAGGGTGGCTTTTTGTACCAGACAGTCTCGGAGGATGGGGGCGAGACGTGGAGCCCCTCGGAGCCTTCTCCGCTCACGGCCCCGGAGTCGATGGCGCGCATGCTCAGACTGCACAGTGGCAATCTGCTGATAGTCTGGAACAACGTATCTTCCACCACCCAGCAGCCGCGTCACCCGCTGGTGGCGGCGGTCTCACAGGACGGTGGTCGAAGGTGGGGCGAGGCGAAGGTCATCGCCACCGAGACAGGCAGCAACCAGCTCAGCAATCACGGCATGATCCAGCTCGACGACGGCCGCATCCTGCTTGCCGTCAGTCACTATCGTGACGTCAAGCCGATGACCAGCGATCTGGACCTGGCCGTCTTCGATGAGCGCTGGCTGGCGGCGCCGTGAGCGCCGAGGGCAGCCGCCGCGTCCGGCGCGAACGTCGCTCCACAGCCGGGCCTCTGGGAGTTACCCAACACCGACGCAGGGAGCACGCCATGATGGCTCGGAACGCGACCCTCGTACTGGCCCTTGTGGGCCTGACCCTCGGGAGCGCAGTCGACACTGCGGCCTCCTCCACCGAATGGCGCTCCACCTCCCTCTCCAGCGGCTGGCATGTGGCCGGGCGCATTGCCACCTTCGACTGGCGGGGCCCGGGCTCCATCATCGCCGCCGAGGCCGTCTGCGAGCAAAGCGGCGAAATCGGCTTTGAGTTCCCGCAGACCTACGGGCCGTGGGCGCGGCTGGAATTGCGCTTCCGCTCTGCCGGAGACGAGCAGACCTACGCGGCCGCGGTGCTCGAGCCGGAGCAAGGACGCATCTGCCTGGTGCGCAAGCAGGAGGGGCGCTTCAGTGAGGTGCCTAGGGGGGCGGCGAGCATCGGACCGGTGCTTGCGGGCCGGCATCGCCTGGGCTACCGTTTCGAGGGTCGCCGGGTGGTGATCTCCCTCGACGGCCGAGACATGCTGCGGGCCGACAGCAAGGGGCTTCCGACAAGCGGCCGCATCGGCCTCGCGGCGGCCTTTGCCCACGTGAGAATCGAGGGGCCCGACATCCAGACCGCGACATCCGGCGTCCCCGAAGACAGCGACCGCGTGGACGAGTGGAAGGTGCTCTACGGCCCGGCGGCCTGGCATGCCGCCCCGGAGGCCGAGGGGCCGGCGCCGGGTCAGAGCGTCACCGTGTTCGCGGCCGGGGCCGATGGCGCCGTGGTGGGCGACAGACAGTGGACCCACTTCGCCGTGGAGTTGAAGGGCAAGTTCACCGAGGCCTCAAGCCCCTACGCCTGCTTCGGGCTCAGACCGAAGGTATCCGCCGACGGGGGCTCGTACTATGTCGCCGAAGTGCGCGGCAATCAGAGCAGGCTGGTCTTCACGCGCGTGACGGCAGGGCAGCGTGACATGGAAGTCACCCGGGACCTTGCGCTGCCGCCCATCGAGCTGAACCGCTGGTACACGCTGCGCTGTGTGTTCCAGGGCGATCGTGTGACGGTGGACGTCGATGGCAAGCGCTACGTGGATCTCCAAGATTCCCGGCCCCTGGAGAAGGGCCGCACGGCCGTCAGCGCCTCCTATGCCACGGTCCAGGTGGCCGGCCTACGCCACGAGCCCCTCACCTCCGACTATCGTTTCGCGACCTCCGAGCCTCCCGCGGAGCCCTACGACCCCGGCCCTCCCCTACCCGCCACCTCCAGCGATGGCGACGAGGATGACGCCTACTGGTACCTTCGGGCGAGAGGGCTCTGCGTCGCCATTCACAAGGCCAGCGGCACGATCGGGGGCCTGTGGCAGCCTTCGGGTGCGGGCCGACTGGCGGACCGCGTCGTTGAGATGTACAAGCTCGAGACGCGTAGTGACGCCGTCGCCGCCGACGGCTATGGCGACCGCGTCCGGCGGGTCCTGCGGCGGGGGCGCCGAGGACTGACGGTGGAGTGCACCAACCCGCGGCTTCAGGGGATCGTCATCGAGAAGACCTACCGGCTCGACCCTCGGAACGGGATCCTCGCCCAGACCATCACCTTCACGAACCAGACCGACCGCCCGGACGTGTTCGTCACCTATGCCCTGCGCACGGTTCTGAAGCCAGACTACCGGGAGCAGGCCGTCTACACCGGCGGCAGCTACCTGGGCCCGCTGGTGCCCGCGAAGTCCGTTCGCGAGCGCACCCTCACCGATGCCCACAAGCTTCCGTGGAGCACGGGGATCACAAACGGCCGGCCGAGCTGGGTCCTGGCGATCAATGACGCTGTAGGCTGCAACCTCGCCATATACCGCTATCGCGTCAACGGTCAGTACGTCCTGCCGTGGAACTCCATCTGGACGGAGGAGTTGCTGAACCTGTACCACACGCCGGTGGGGTGGGAGATGGGAGTGTGCACCCTACACCTGGCGCCAGAAGAGGCCGCCTCGGCGGAAGTGGACTACACGCTCTGCCAGGGTGGGCGCCTGAGCTTCTACGAGGACTACCGCAAGCGGCACGAGGTGGCGGCGATGTATGGCCGCGTCGGCCCGCGCCCCACCTGGCTGCGCGATATCAAGATGCCCGTACCGGACACGGTCGCCCGCGCCGTGGCCCTGACCGAGGACGGAGTGCTCGTGCGCCTCGACAGCCCCTTCTCGCTCTGGGGCGACCCTCTGGCTCGCGGGTCCGACGGCGAACTGACCGAGAGGGCTGAGCGCGTTCGCGCGCTGATCCGCCGGTCGCAGGAGGCCTCGCCCAGGGTTAAGGCCGGCCTGTACACCTGGGCCTGGACCGCCTCGGAGAAGAGCCCGATCGTGCGCCGGCACCCGGAGTGGTTCATCGCCCGCGACAAGGCCGGAAAGCTGCGCAACGCCTACCCGATGGCCATGAGCTTCCTCCGCTGCCTGTCGGCCCCGGGCTGCCTGCAGGACAGACTCGACTGGTACCATAACCTCGTGCGCACGTACTCAGAGGACCTCCAGTACCTGGACAACGACGGCACGGGCGTGCAGACCATCGACTGGGAGCACCTCCGCGTGGATCAGGACTATGACTGGCAGCGCCTGCACGAGGGGGTCCTGGCCGCCGCGCGCGCCCACAGCCCCCAGACCGCGACGTTCTTCAACAACCGCGTCATCCCCCAGGGCGACATCTCCTTTGCCGAGTACATGCCGGCCGAGATCCAAAACGAGGATTGGCGCCGCCCGGCCGATGAGATGTACCCGCTGAAGGTATTCCAGAAGTGGGACCCCGAGCGCGTGGTCTCGCTCTTGTACTCACGGCCGGATACGGAACCCTCGTATACCAACTACTGTGTTGGCCTCGGGCTGCTACCGTGGTACGGGAGCCTGGCCCAGTTGCCCTTCGTAAATGCCGCCATCGAGACCCGCCGGCTGGAGCTCATGGACGCGGACCTCCGGCCGGACTGGCAGACAGACCCATCGACCCTGGTGGAGGCTTACACCCTGCGTCAGGGAGCGGCGGCCTGCATCTGCTTCATCGGCCACGACGACACACCCCGAGAGGCGGACATCTCCTTCTCCTCGGCCGCCATGGGATTGGTCCCCGGCGAACCCTACACCGCCTGGCTGTTCGACCTCAAGGACTACCGCGAGCACCAGGGGCGTCTGACGGAGACCGACCAGCGCATTGCTTACCAGCAGTGCAACTGGGCCGATGAGACCGTGGTTGCGGGCCGGTTCCTGACGGCCGGTGAAAGTCTTCCCCAGCGCTGCGGGCATCGTCTTGTGGCCTGTCCCCGGCGGCTGCGGATGCTGATGGTGACCCAGGCCCCGGCCCTGGTCTGGTCGCTCAATGGCCGCAGGACCAACTTCTGGCTTCCCGAGATACGAGGGGTCCGTGTGGGGGCCGCAAGAGGGCCGGACGCGGATCGACTGCAGTTCACCTGCCGCAGCGATACGGACAAGGCGGAGATCGCAATCCCCATACCGCGGCATTCATGCGTCGGCGAACTGGCGATTGACGGCACCACGGCGAGCTGGACGCCAGAGCTGGCCGGGGGGGCCTGGGTGGCTCGCGTGGCGGTACCAAAGGGGCGTCACCTGGTCAGCATCGGCTACTCACGCCGCGAGCAGGTTCCGCAGGTGCACGATGTGACCCTGCGCTCCCCGCAAAGCGTGCGTGCCGGCGAGGTGCTCCCGGTAGACGTCTCCTTCGGGGCCGAGGGATGCTCGCCGGACGACGGCGCCCTGCTACGCGTGCTGCAGGGGGGTATTCAGATCGCCGGTGCAGCGCCGAGGCACCTGGGAGGCGGCGTCGCGCGGTTCGAGCTTCAAGTGCCCGGCTCGGCCCGGCCCGGGCTCTACGACCTGGCTTTCGACATCCCGGGCGCACCCGAGGGCGACGTCGCCGGGCGCGTAGAGGTCCTTCCGGGCTCGTGGCAGGCGCCGCTGCTCCCCGGCGACGGTGCGGCCGGGATGCCGACGGTCAAGGTCTCGGACGTGAATCGGACGATCAATGGCCTGCGCGTACTGCGTGCCGCGACGGATACCTTCGACCATCGGGGCGGAGTGCAGCTTGCCGAGCTGAACCCGGAGACGCTGCAGCTCCGTTGTGGTCTGCGCGACGATTCCGAGAGCCCCTGGGGGTATGGCTTCTGCGGCATCGAGGTCCAGGGCGCCGGGGCGATCGCGGTAGAGATGACCAACACCTTCGCCGAATTCGTGGGCGACGGCAATGAGCTGGGGGACCGCTACCTGGACTCCTTCGCCGGCTTGATGATCGACTACCACACGGCGGGCGGCTACACCAAACGCGTGGCGCTCGGCCTGGGGGTGCTCAACGCGGCGCGTCCGGTGGTGGCCCCGAACTGGGGCAAGGCGGCTCGCCCCGATGAGTGTCACGCCTGGAGTCGCACTCTTGTGGAGAAGGACACCGACCGGCTGACCGTGGACCTGGGGCAGTATGCACCATTGGACTGGGACGGACAGGTCTGGTTCAGTGTCGGGGTCGATACCGTCTCGCGGGGTCTGCAGATCGAGGCGAGGCTGTCCGCGACCGAGGACGGATGAGTCGCAGGACCCCGCGGCGGCGAAGAGGCGCCGATTTCGCGGGGTCCGCCGGCGGGTGGCCCCCACACGCCTACTCAATGAGTTCGGGATCCAGGCAGCTCACGAAGTGCCGCTGGATCGGCAGCTTGTCCATCCAGGCCCGGACCTCCAGCGTCCGCCAGGGCCCCGAGCCCTTACCGCCGCCGTTGTCGTTCTCCCACAGCCACAGCGGCGTCGGCCACAAACAATACCTGGCCCCTACATGCCGGTAGAATGCCTCATCCGCGCCATTCTGCCCGTGGTGTGCCATCTGAACGTAGTCGGCGTGGAGCCTGTCGGCGTAGGGTCCGGCGAGAGCCTTCCGACCCGCCTCCACGCCGATATCGCCGGTGAACAGCACCGCGCGTCCCGCCCCGGAGAGCTTGAGGATGATGCTCTGGTTGTTAACCGGATTCGCGGTGATCTCCGGATTCTTCACTGCCAGCACCTCGAACAGCAGTCCGTCCATCCGGATCTCCTGCCCCAGTTCCAGCTCCGTGAGCGTCCGCCCGGCCTGCTGCAGCGCGGCACAGGTGCGCTCGTACACGGCGAGCTCCTGGGCCGACCCATGCTCCTGCATCCACCGATGCTCCGGCATGGAGGCGTAGATCGTGTCGATCTGCAGCTCCCCGGGATCCCGCAGTATCGTGACCAGCGCATCGGTGTGGTCGCTGTGGGGATGGGTGAGGAACCAGAGCGACACGTGGTTGCCCAACCCGGCAATGACCTCCGCCAGGTGCTTGGCGTCCCCGGCGGTACCGCCGTCGATCACGATGACTCGTCCTGCATCGGTGCGGATCACGTACGACATCATCTGACTTGGGGTCTGTTCCTTCAGTTGCCAGAGCGTGAAGGGTCTGAGGCTCTCAGCCTCGGCGCCTGTGGCGCACAGCGGAAGAACGAGTACGAGTACCAGCGCCAGCGGCGCCGGCGTGCTCAGAAGGTCCATGCAAACGCTCCTACTATCTATTCCTGGGTCTAGGGCTTCCAGGGTCTGCGGCCGGAGAAGGCCGGTGCGGCCGCTAAGGGCGGGCGTGATGGTCTGGGGGCCCGATGGCGCGGCCGGGGGCCCCATTCACTTGGTTCGTCACAACGCGGGGATCGCCACGACCTGCCCCCGCTCCATGCTCTCGAGGGCGGCGAAGGCCACCGCACCGCTCATGTAGGCATCCGCCACGCCCTGATCCCCCGCCTCACCCCTCTGGATGCGGTCCAGGAAGTCGTGGGTCAGACACAGGTCATGGTGCTGGTGGCCGGAGCCCTCCGGCACATCCACCTCGATCACCTCAGTGGGCCTGTCGGGCAAGGGCAGGTACTCGATGCGGTAGCTCTCCATGTCGCAGCGGATCTCGCCACGGGTGCCGATGAAAGTCAGCCGGCGCTGACCCTGTGGGGAGACCATGCTCATGGTGTAGGAGAGCTTCATCCCGTTCGCGTACTCCGCCGTGATGCCGACGGTGTCGGTGGTGTCCTTGTCCACGTTGTAGACACACAGGTCCTCGGGCAGCACCTGCGGCCCGGCGGTACGGGTGAAGCGGTCCCGGTACTCGGGGCCCTGGTCGGTGTAGTACATGCAGCCCTCGGCCACGGCGCAGTCGCTGCACCGCCCCGCCGCCTCGGGCCGGGGCCGGAAGACCTCGGTCCCGCCGAAGGCCGCCACCCGCACGGGATGGGCCCCGGTGATGAAGTTGAGGATATCGAAGGTGTGGCAGCCCTTGTGCAGCAGCATGTCACCGCTCTTGGCGCGAAAGCGATTCCACCGGCGCATGTATGTGGAGCCGTGGAACCAGCCGATGGCCTCGTGGACGATGCAGGCGATGACCCGCCCAATGGCGCCACCGGCCACGAGTTCACGCAGCCGAAGCGCGCAGGGGTCGTAGCGGAACACGAAGCCCAGATGGAGGTGCTTGCCCGAGCTGCGGGCCGCCCGGCAGATGGCACGCACGTCCTCGGCGTTGGTCGCCACGGGCTTCTCGACCAGGCAGTGGAGCCCGGCGGAGAAGCAGGCCTCGGCGGGCCCGCGGTGCGCGTAGTCCGGGGTGCAGATGAGCACGGCGTCGATGTCCTCGCGGCCGACGATGTCCTCCACGCTGCCCAGACGCGGCACGCCGCTGAGCCCATTGCGCTCGCAAAACGCGCCGAGGGCGTCCGGGTCGCGATCGCACATCGCGGCCCAGATAGCCCGCGGCGGATCCATGCGCCTGAGCACATCCACGTAGATCTGCCCACGGCCGCCGGTACCGACCAGCGCCAGGCGAGTAGGCGATGATGTCGATGGGGTCACAACGCAGTCACCTTCCTGCAGGGGGTCGAGGTCTGGCGACAGACAGCGCGATGGCGCCAGAGCCGGAGAGCAGATGGGTTGGGATGATGCAAGCCATCTGCGATTCTGCTACTGATCCGCCCCAGCGCACCATTTCACGGCATTCACCAGGAAGACGCCCTCGTCCTCCGTGGGGGGAATGTCGCTGTCATCCTCCTTGCTGATCCCGATCGCCAGCCCCCAGGCCAGATAGCGGCCCTCGCCACTGTGGCCACAGACGGCCATGGGGGCGTCGTTGCCGGCGCCCGCCGCAACCACAGTGCCCTGCGGACCGGGCGTCAAGGTGACGTGGTCGTAGTAGCTCTGGGTCAGGGGCCTGTCACGTGGGAGGCCCGCTCCCAGCGGGTGATCGGCCTTCAGCACCCAGCCCGTATCGCGGGCATGGGAGGTGCCACCGGCACAGACATCCTCAGCGAGCACCGGCAGTCCGCGGAATCCGACGGCATCGTGGAGCGCGATGACGCCTCCGCCCGCGTGGAGAAACTCCCGGGCCACCGAGGCCATGTCAGGCGTGAAGGAGGCCGGCGTATGGCTCTGGGGCACGATCAAGACCTGCACGTCCTTGAGATGAGATGCATCCAGCACAGAGATCGGCTGGGCGTCTAGGCCGTCTCGGCCCTGCAGATAGCCCAGGACCGAGCGGGAACCGTACCCGCCCTGCAGGACGCCCACCCGGACCCCGCCTCTGGTGAACTCCGGGGGACCGAAGCGGGCCTTCTCTTGCTCCGACATCGGCTCCAGCGGCAGCGGCTCGGGCCGAACGCCGGGCGGCAGTACCTTCCAGAAGTAGGCCCCGCCGTGGCAGCCGCGCCGATCCAGCGGCTTGTCGCTGGACTTGACACCGCTCATGTTCACAACCAGCCAGTAGCTGAGGTTGGGGTCATGGGCCGGCAGGTTGAGCTCGTACACCGGGTCTGTGGGCGTCCAACCGATACTGCCCTGGTGCTCATCAACCGCGAGTTCCGTCAATTGCTCCGGGCGGTCCGCAGGCGCCGCGGCCAGCGCCACCCGCTGCACCGTGCCGCCGTTCCACCCCCCAATGTGGTAGAACAAGACCTTGTATGGCCCCGGTCCGCTGACCCGGGGCGTGACTTCCCATACCTTGCGGATCGACTGCTCCTCCTCGAAGTCTTCGTCTACGTACTCCCCGATCTTCGTCCGCAGGTAGGAGGCGTACGGTTCGCGGATACCGAAAGGCAGCAGGGATGCCGCGACGTCCGCCGCCGTCTGCTCGGTGACGTTCACGGTGTCCGCCAGGCGCCCGCCGATCCCCTTGTTCAGGCAGGCTTGCTCCCACTGTGCCAGACCTGCAGAGACCGCCTGCGCCGCCTCCGAGAAGGTGGTCAGTGTGTCGCGCATCGCCAGTCGGTCCTCGTCGGTCGGAGCCACCTCACGTGACATCCATTTCAGCAGCGAGTACTGGCTCTCGATCATCGTCAGATAGCCGGAGATCACCTTTGTCTCCGCGGTGATCTCCGGGAACGCCAGTTCCTCGGCGAGCTTCGCCGCTTTGGCGCAGGCGGCTCGGTCCTCAGCGAACCGCTCATCCGTCGTAAAGTAGCGGAACATACCGGTACCCAACTGCGGCGGGACGCGACCGGTCATGGCGCGCCCGGCGGCCCCGAAGTACGCCGGGAAGGGGACGCCGGAGCCGTAGACGTCCCAGCCCACCGGCCCCAGTGTGACCGCCCACTCCGCGGCCTTCTCCGGATCGCGGATGCCGCGGCCGATGGCCCAGCAAATGGCGAACTCGCGCTCGTCCCGGCCGTGGGCATTCCAGCCCCACTCCGCGGCGGCGGTCACGTTGAAGTCGTACAGCCGGTTGTGGGGCGTCGCGTAGGCGGTGAGGTTGCTGAGGCTTTTGTCCACGAACTCCGTCATCCGGTACTTCACAAACTGCGGCCCGCTCCACGGACACACAATCCGCCAGGAGGCCGTCACCTGCGGATACACTCCCAGCCAGCGGCCGCCCGCGGCGAACTCCTCCAGCAGCGGGTAGATCATGGGGTCGCGCGAGGAATCATAGGTCCGGCCGCCGTCGTAGTAGCTGACGCCCACCTCCGGCGGACACTCGGACAGAGCCTGATCGTTGTGGGCATAGCTGCCCTGGGTCAGCAGAATGCGCATCTTCAGGTTCGGGCATTGCTTAACTGCCTGCTGATAGGCCTGGACCAAAGTCCGAGTCTCCAGAACGTGTTGCGACACCAGACTGCACTGGGCGCAGCCGCATTGCACCGAGTTCTCGCTCAGCCAGCAGCAGATGTCGGTCACGTTCGTCTGCCTGCCGAGACAGATCATCCAGTCCGTGAGAAGCGACAGCATTCTCGGGTTGGAAAAGCACGGGGCGATGGTGTCCTCATAGCCACGCAGACGGGCCGATTCACCCTCCCCGATGAGCTCGCGATAGACCCGGAATATCCCGCTACCTGCCAGTTGGTCCAGATGGGTGACGATCGGGACCACCTTGAAGGCATGCAGTCGGCCCTGTTCCAGGAGGTCCGGGTCGATACTCGCCGTGCCCGTGCCATCCGGCGTCACGTTGAGCTCGCAGTGCACCTCGGCCAGGTTCATCTTGTGGGCGGACATCCACTCGATATCCGTCGAGCAGTTGCCTCCCCACTCGCCGCGTTCCGCCAGGTCCGGCCAGTCGAGGACGGAGGCGATGGGCAAGGTGAGGTAGTTTCGGCGCACCTTCCACCGGCTGAGCTGGGCCATGGTCAGACAGGCGTAGTACACTCCGCGCTCGGTGAGCCCGGTCAGCGCCAGCGCGTCCTCGCCCACCGGCGCGATGGTGTAGGCCTGATCGCTGTTCTTGAGAGCCGAAAGCCGCCCGGCCTGCGCGATCCGATGCCCTCCCATCGTGCCGGCCTCGTCACAGGTCCCCACCAGCAGCCGGAAGCAGCCCTCGGGCGCCTGCACGACGACCCGGGTCTTCAGAGCCGCGGCCAGCAGCTCGGCCCCCGCCCGCTCCACGTCACCGGCTCCCGGAGACGGACTGACCACGACGCCCGCCGTCGGCAGCCTCCGAGTCTCGAGGATGGATGCCTGTTTGGGCAAGGGAATGACACGCCGCAGCCACTGCCGCTGCTCGTCCGGCGATAGGGGTGCGGCGATGGCTGAGATCGATACCAACGCGGCGATGCAACCCATCAGCGCGGTTCGCATAACCTGCCTCCTATGAGGTCTGCTGTGGTGCAGAACGCATTTGCCTAAGCACACCCGGGGCCCGATCGGCTCAGGGCTCCGGCGCCGACTGCCACAGATCCAGATCGTCCAGCCAGACCGTGCCGCTGCCGCCGTCCTTGGCGTCGATATAGAACGCCGCCTTCACGGTGTCCTTTGGGATCGTCCCCGCGGGCAGAAC
>CAYRFY010000007.1:34178-34426 GCA_964423635.1 uncultured Armatimonadia bacterium
ACCGGCCCCGTGGCCGCCAGGCACCAACTCCCCAGCCACTTGTCGGCGCCGAAGAAGGCCATGTTCAGGGTGAGAGTTGCGCCGCTAAGCGCCTCGGTCTTCACCCAGGCCGAGAGCCTCGTGTCCTGGTCCACGACGGTCACGATGCCCCAGTGCACCAGGCGGCGGTCGAAGGGCCCTTCCAGCCGGAGACTTCCCGGCGCCCCATGGCCGACGGCAGCATCCCATGAGTAGGCGCTCTGGCGTTC
>CAYRFY010000008.1:0-2382 GCA_964423635.1 uncultured Armatimonadia bacterium
CCCGCCGGTCGGCGTCGTGACTGATAGAGCCCGGCGTGCGCCGCCCAAGTTCCCAGCGGCTCGGCGTCCTCACCAGGATGTCGCAGGGCATCGGGGCAAGCAGGGGCTCCACAGCCTCGATGAGGGCGACCGCCAGGTGGACGCGTGACTGGGTCTCCGCCACCATCAGCAGGTCGAGGTCGCTCCCCTCGTGAGCGCGCCCCTCGGCACACGACCCGAACAGCCCAACGAGCTGCGGGGAGGCGATCTTGACGCTTCTGGCGACGGCCGCCTCCGGCTTACTCGCCACGTCCGGGGGTAAGCCCGGAGAGGTTCGTTGCATCGTTGTTTCCGGTCCGGCACGGACGCCACCGCATCCCGGCGAGTCCAGAGCAGTGCCCGCGTGTCATCATGCCCGCACCTGACCCACAGGCGAGGGCACCGTCGCGATCCAGGCCATGTACAAGCAAGGGCGGGCCGCGGGCGGTGCATGATAGCACCCGCGCCGCGGCCCGGCCGGTGAACGTATGGGCCGCGTCGGGCGGCGAGACGCCCGCGCTCCCAGAGACTGTCTGATTGCGGCGGTTGGGATGCCGCCCGGGGGCACGCTTGGCCTACGCGCGGGTGACCACGAACTCCCCGTAATCGTCGCCGCACTCGATGCCGCGGGTCTGGTTACATTCGAAGGTCCGCATCCCCGTCTTGCCGGTGGGATCGTAGTCGCCACCGTAGGCCAGATCCATGAAGGCGGCCGAGACGCCGCGGATCATGTAGGCACAGGGGCGAGTGAGGTTGCCGTAGACGGCCGGGTCGGCCTCGTAGTAGTCATAGGCCCGGACGACCATCTTTTCGCCGGGCACGATGCTTATGACCTCGCTCTTGGCCCAGCCCCAGGCGGTGAAGACGGCGTAGGCGCCGTGGAGAATGTCCTCGGGCACCTGCTCGACCATGGGCTCGACGACGGCTTTCCACTCCTCGGAAGTGATGATCCCGTAGCCGGTGTGGTAGCCGCACTCATGGGCGGCGTTGACCAGTAGGGTCTCTCCGGCCTCGAGCAGGTCCACGTCGATGCTGCGGACCAGCCGGTGGGCGAAGCTGTTCCAGAAGTCGGCGGGCAACTGGTTGACGAACACGTTGTACGACGGTATCAGACCGTCTTCGTTCCCGGCCACGTCCAGTTCCGACAGAGCCTGGATGATGCGCTTGCGGTCAATAGCCATTGGGACTGTCCTCCTTCGTCAGTTGGCCACAACCTGGAATGCGGAGCGATCCGCGCCCGCAACGATGCTCTGCACTTCGGTGACTGCGAAGGACCTCGCCGGTTTGCCGAAAGCCGCCGCGAACACGGCGGCCACGAAACCGACGCCGATGAAGTTCACCGGCTCATCGCGCTGTCCCCACTTCTTGATCCAGCCCTCGTCCACGTGGGAATGCACGAACTCTACGTCTCCCCCGTGCGGTCCGGCGCACACGACGACCATCTTGCCCAGCCCCGTGGCGCTGAAGTACTGCTCCCCGATGGCGATGCGATCCTCTACGCTGTTGATGCCGTGGGCGGCGAAGTAGCCGGTCAGGGCATCGTAGATAGTATCCTCCGCGCAGTTCGCCAACAGCCTCTTGGCGTCGAGGATGGAGCAGTCGTCCGCCAACTGGCAGTACAAGGTTGCGTAGTGGTGGCAGTGCAAGACGTGCATCTTGTCGTTCAGGTAGTGTCTGCAGGCCTTCGGGTCGAACGCCCGGTCCAGCTCCAGGCGCGCCTTGCTTCTTGTAGCCATCTGCGTTCCTCCTTGTGCTAGACCGCGGGCGGAGCCTCGCCGGTGATTTGCTCGGCCGCCTCGCTGACCTTCGCGATCAGTTCGGGGGTGTCGGTCTCGTCCGCGGCCTTCTTGGCCGAGAGGCCCGTCTGAAACGCCAGCCTGCCTTGTGCCGCCGCGCCGCCCTTGTCCTTCACGAACTCAAACAGCTTCGTCAGCTTTTCACCCATCTTGGTCCTCCCTTCCGGGTCTGCTGTTCAGTGCTCCCTGACTTGGACAGGGGAAAACAGGGCCTCGAATTCGCGCTTGGCGTCCTCCTTGCGTTGCCCGGGCAGGATCACCCGGCAGGTTGTCTCGCCCTGGACGCCCTTCGCCTGGCTGCCACTGCGTGCGCGAAGGCGGAAGAACGGTCGTGGGAAGTGGGGATAGTAGTCCACCTCCCCGATCTCACGCAGCTTCAGCACATCCTCCTCGGTCCACGGCGTGTCGAAGACGTATTCCAGCACGCTACTACCGTCGAAGCAGTCCTCGACCTTGTGCTGTCCCGTGATGGTCATGCTGCCAGCTCCCTCACCGCCGCCAGCGCGCTGGCCACATCCTCCTCGGTCGTGAAGCCCGACACGCTGAGGCGGATGGTGCCGTGCGGGGC
>CAYRFY010000008.1:2392-15924 GCA_964423635.1 uncultured Armatimonadia bacterium
GCAATGCAGGCCGGTGCGACAGACGATCCCGAAGCTCTCGCTCAACACGTAACCGGCCTCCTCGACATCCCAGCCATCCAGCAGGATCGAGATCACTCCTACACGCGGCGCCGCGTCGTTGTCGTCCACGACCCGGACCCCTGTCTCCCGCAGTCCGCGGCGCAGCAGCCCGGCGACTCGGTGTGCCTCGGCCTCGAACCCCTGTGCGTTCCGGCGTCGCCACTGCAATGCCGCCGCCAGCCCTGCGAAGGCGGGGAGCGCCGGGGTTCCAGCCTCCAGTCGGGTGGGCATGTCCGGCGGATGGGTAGCCAGGTCGCTGCGCACCCCGGTCCCCCCGACGATGAACTGCTGCAGGTCAAGGTCGAGCGCCACGTAGAGCCCGCCTGTGCCCGCCGGTCCCAGCAGACCCTTGTGCCCGGTGAAGGCCACGATGTCGGCGCCCAGTTCCGAGGGCTTGACGGGCACGTGGCCCAGTGTCTGGGAGGCATCCAGCACCGTAACGGCCCCGGCCTGTCGGGCCAGAGAAAACAGCCGTGTCGGGTCGTTGACGCGGCCGGTCACATTGGAGGCATGGTTGACCACAACCGCCCGCGCACCGCGCGCCAGGGCGCAGCCGAACTGCTCTTCATCCAGGGCTCCGCTTTGGTCCAGCCCGACGAGTGTCACGGCGACTTTGTCGTGCAGTCTGAGGTGCTCCAGCGGCCGCAACACCGAGTTGTGTTCGGTCACCGTGGTCACAACGTGATCTCCGCAACCGAGGCCGAGGCCGCGGATGGCGAGATTGAGGGCCATGGTCGCATTGGATGTGAGCACAATGCGGTCCGGATCGGGGATGCCGAGGATTTCGGCGAGCTCCTGCCGGCAGAGCTCCATTGGATCCGCGCCGTGGGCCGGAGTGCGCCCGGGATGGAAAGGTACCGCCGTGATGGCTTCAGCCATGGCCTCGGCCACCCCAGGCGGCTTGGGCCACGAGGTGGCCGCGTTGTTCAGATAGACGGTGCGCATGGTTGGAGGCGTCCCCGGGCCGTCAGTGGACTGCAGCTTGGACCTGCTATCGGCGGTACGTTACAAGGGAGTGGGAGTGGGGGCCCGGACGTCACCAGGGGTCCGGGCCCCGGGTGGATCAGAAGCGCTGCAGGACGGTGTCGTCGTCCATCAGCCCCTCGTCATCGTCGCCGAACGGGATGACGCTGTCGGGTGGCGGGGCGTTTCCCGGCCGCGCAAAGACAGGGCGCCTGGGCGCCGAAGCCGCCGGCCGAGCGGGTGTAGCGCGGCGTGGTGGTGTGACGGGCGTGCGCTGCTGCGACCTGGGGGCTGTGGCAGCGACCGCGGACAGCTCGAAGCTGGCGACTGTGCTCTCCAGTTCGGCGGACTGTGCCGCGAGCTGTTCGGCGGCGCTGGCTGAGGACTCGCTGTTGGCGGCGTTCTGCTGCGTGACCTGGTCCAGTTGCCCCACGGCCAGGTTGATCTGGTCGATGCCCTCGCTCTGCTGCCCTGAGGCCGCCGCGATCTCGTCCATGACCTGGCTGACCTTGTTGATCTGGTCGGCGATCTCATGGAGATTGCCCAGCACCTCGGTGTTGGTGGCCACGCCGCCTTCGGCGTTGCGCACGGCCCCCTGGATGAGGTCGGCGGTCGTCTTGGCCGCATCTGCGCTGCGCATCGCCAGGTTGCGGACCTCTTCGGCCACCACGGCGAAGCCCTTGCCGGCATCTCCGGCTCTGGCCGCCTCGACGGCGGCGTTGAGGGCAAGCAGGTTGGTCTGGAAGGCGATCTCATCGATCGTCTTGACGATCTTGGCCGTCTGGTCAGAGGATGCCTTGATCTTGTCCATGGCTTCCGAGAGCTTCTGCATGCTGGCGAGGCCCTTGTCTGCCGAGGCTCGGGCGGCGTCCGAGAGCCCCTTGGCCTCATGGGCGTTGCCGGCGTTCTGCTTGGTCATCGAGGCCATCTGTTCGAGGCTGCTGGAGATCTCCTCCAGGGAGCTGGCCTGTTCGGAGGCCCCCTCCGCCACCGCCTGGCTGGAGCCGTTGATCTCGGCGGCCGCGGCGGCCACCTGTTCGGCGGCCACGGCCACCTGGGAGAAACCCTGGTCAAGTTGCTCCGACGCGCTGTTGAGCGCCCCCTTGATCTGGCTGTAGTCGCCCTGGTAGTCGCCGGTCATGCGGGCCGTCAGGTCGCGCTCGGCCAGGTTCGCCAGCACCTGGGCGGCCTCCTGGAAGGGCCGCGACACAGCGTCGAGCACGCGGTTGAGGCCTTCGACGACCTCACGGAAGCTGCCGAAGTGGCGCGAGGCATCGGCGCGGAAGCCCAGCTCACCGGCCACCGCCGCCTCGGCGAGGCGGTTTGCATCGCCGGCCAAGGCCCCCACCGCCTGTGCGCTGGCGGAGACGGCCTCGGCGATCATCGTGAACACCTCGTACACCTCCGCCGTGTCGGCATCGCCCTCTTCCAGGTCTACCGCCACGTCCAGATCCCCCTGAGCCAGGCGGCCCAGCGCCACGGCGAGCTCCTGGGTCTGCGCGGCCTGGTACTCGGCGATCTTCTCCGACTTCCGGGCCGCCGCGATCACCTCGGTTTGATCGGTGACGAACTCGAAGGCGCCCACGATCTGGCCGTTGCTGTCCCGCAGCGGTGCCGCCGCGCAGGAGAGGTCCAAAGAGCGGTCACCGACGGTGACCGAGTTGTCGGCGACCGTGACCTCTCCGGTCTCAATAGTCATGGCACAGGGACAACCGGCCGTCAGGCACTTGGCCGTACCCCACACCTGGTGACACGTCTTGCCGGCCAACTCAGCGGGCGATCCACCCAGCAGTTCGGAGCCGGCACGGTTGATGTACTGGATCACGAAGTCGCGGTCCATGAACTGCACGGGAGCCGGGATGGCGTCGAAGGCGCCCACGATACTGTCGAGGGTGTCGTTGATGCCCACGGCGATGTCGGCGTAGGCGCCGGAGTGGGCGGCGGCGTCGATGCGGGCCTGGAGCCTGCCCGACAGCGCGGCATCGATCAGCGGGCGCACGTCGGCGGCCAGCTTGCGAATGGCTCCGGCCGACGTGTCCACAACCTCGGCGAGCATGGATAGGATCGCGTGGGCATCCTCTGTGTCCTCGTCCGGCTCCTCCAGCTCGATGTGGAAGTCCAGGTCACCGTTTGCCAGGCCGCTGAGAGCCACTGCGATCTCCTGCACCTGAGCCGACTGATACTCGGCGACCTTCTCGGACCGCTCGATCCACGCCCGCGCAGCGGCGGCGCAGCCGTTGACGGCCTCCTGCAGAGCGAGCGTCTCGCCCGCCCCGGAGGCTTGCAGCGCCGCCGTGTCATCCTCTTGAGCCATCCGCACCAGGTGCCCGGTGGCGGCCCGCGCCGGCTCGATCACGGAGCCCAGCGCAGCATTGAGCGCCTCCGCCAGTTCCCTTTCGGTGCCCTCGAACTGCGTTACATCCGCCAGATCGTCCCACCGACCTTCGGCCACGGCCCGGCTAACCCGCTGGAACTCGCCCAGCAATTGCTCTGCGTCCTGGATCAACGGCTTCTGCGAAGTGCCTCGTTCCGGTAGCTTCTCTGCTGTCGCCACGTTGGATACACCTGTTCGTTGGTCGACGCCTACGGCGACGCCACCTGTGATCCACCAAAGCACTGTCTCACGAGGCCCGACGGGCCCCGAGGTTGTCCGGCAGCCTGTAAGCGACCGTCTTGTCCGAGGAAGCAGAACCGGCTGTGGCGGCCCTCGGAGGGCGGTGCGGCCGGCCCGCTTGCGTTCGACAAGGTCTCTTCCGGTGTCGGGGATGCGACAGAGGCATTGGTCGGGGTGATGTCTGCGACGGCGTTGCGCTTGCGCGTCCCCTGACTGCACTCGATATATCGGCATCCAGATTTGTCACTTGAACTTTACTTTCGCGTCACTCGGGCGTTGTGTCCGGGCCGATATCGCCGCAATAGAGGTTACAGACAAAGCGGTACAGAAGAGAGTACGACCAGAAGGCATTGATAGGGCTTCTGGAGGCGACTTGATGTGGAGATCGGGTCAAGAGGAGACGACAGATGAACCGCAGAGGAGGCGGCACCGTTTCTGTACTCCGCAGTGAACTGCCGGTGGCCGGCGATTACGATGTGGTGGTGGCCGGCGCCGGACTGGCCGGAGTCGCGGCGGCGACGGCGGCAGCAAGGGCCGGGGCGCGCACGGCCGTCGTGGAGTGCAGGCCCTACGCCGGCGGCATCAGCACCGCCGGTATGGAGCCATCCATCTGCAATTACTTCCACGACACCCGCGGCGAGCTCATCGGCGGCGGCAGACCGCTAGAGCTCATCGAGCGCATGGTGGGCCTGGGGGCGGTGCACCGCAACTGGGACCAGCACCGGGGACACGTGATCTTCGATGTGGAGATCGGCAAGCTCGCCATGGATGAGATGCTGGACGACGCGGGAGTGGACATCTGGTACGACACCCTGGTCACCGATGCCATCATGGACGGCAAACGCCTGTCCGGGGTGCAGGTCGCCAACAGGTCAGGGAACCGGGTGCTCCAGGCCGGCTGCGTGGTGGACGCCACCGGCGACGCCGATGTGGCCCACTATGCCGGCGCTCCGCTACACGTCGGCCCCGGACAGGCCAATGTGCACAGCTTCGTGTTCCGCCTGGGCAACGTCGACCTCGACGCGATTGCCGACTTCATCCGGCGCAACCCCCACGAGTACATCCATGATACCGACATCGGCCTCACACCCGAGGAGGCCCTGGCCTTCTACGAGGACACCGGCCGTATCATGTTCATGCACCACGGGGCCCCGAAGATGAAGCTGATGCAGCGGCTCATCGAGCGGGGGGAGTACTCCCGACAGTGGGGTCCTTACCAACACATGGACGCCTTCCAGCTTCACGGCATCCGCGAGAGCCGGACGCTGGTGGTGAACACCGGCTGGTTCGAGCTGCACGAGCCGGACGGCAAGGCGCTGTCGGATTGGCTGCGAGAGGGCCGCGGGATGGCTCAGTACGTCACCGATTTCATGCGCCGCCACTTCCCCGGCTGCCGTGACTGTTTCCTACTGGCCACCGCCGACGCTCCGGGTCTGCGCCGCACCCGCTGGCTGGACACCGACTTCACGCTGACGCGCGAGATCTACGACACGGCGCCCCAGTACGAGGACGCCGTAGGCCGCGGCGTGGTGATCGAGCCCTGTCCCTTGTACAAGACGGACAAGACCTTCGATATCCCCCTGCGCTGTCTGCTTCCAAGGCGGGTCGAGGGTCTGCTCATCGGCAGCGGCCGCAGCGCCTCCTGCGTGCCCGCCGAGCTGCTGCGCACCATGCCGGTGACCATGAGCGTGGGCCAGGGAGCGGGAGCCGTGGCGGCCGTTGCCGTCCGCGAGGGAATCGCCCCGCGGGATGTGGACCTCGAGGCGGTACAGGAGGCTCTGAGCGACCAGGGAGTGGAGCTGGGATAGGGACGAGGGGAAAGCCGGCCGCGCGGAACAGGTGGGCACCGCCCGCCATCGGCCCGGCCTGCTACCATGCCATCAGGTTCCAATAGGCCGCCAGAAGGGTGAACAACCCGCCGGCCAGGGCAACGGCAACCTGGTGCAGCCGCCACAGGAGGCGCCCGCCCCGCCGCGCCCATTCCACCATCACCAGTCCCATGGCCGCGAGCGCCAAGACCGCCGTCACCCACGGCAGATAGCTCAGAGGCCCCCACCAGGGAGGGTAACCATAGGGGTGCCGCACGGTGCAGAGCAGGACCAGCGCCAGGACGACCACAAACAGCACGTTGAGACCGCTGAGGAGGCAAAGCAGCCACTCCACGCAGTGGCCGCGGCCATCGGGCCTCGTGGCGCGCCGCACAAGAGCCCATAGCCGCCGGGGAAACAGCGTGAGGAAAGCCGCCAGGCACAGGCCCAGCAGCGATAGGTGCAGCGAGCTTCCCTCCCACCAGGAGAGCTTCACCCCGACCGCCGAGGGATCGGTGCTGCCGCACAGACGGGTGACTCCGCCCCTGAGACGGGAGAACAGCAGGCGATCGCGCCCGTCGACGCGCCGGAACAAGAAGGGCTCTATCTCGGAGTATCGCCGCGTAGTGCCCCCGGAAGACAGCAGTAACTCGCCGGTGCGCGTAGCCCGCACACGGACCGGGGAAAAGGGGCGAGCGAACTTCTCCAGCGTGGTGTGGTTGGAGCGAGAGGGCTCGTACTCCCCGGCGCACCGTCGCGCCCGGCCCGGCGAGCCCGGCAGGCGGCCCGGAGCCATGGCGGCCGCCGACGGAGCGAGATGATCCACGACTGCATCCCTGATGGCTTCCAGGGCCTCACCGCCGTCGGAGCCATTGAAGACCACGAACCAGCCGGCGTTCAGGTCGGGGAGCAGCATGAGGGTGGCGTGAAACAGCCGGGTCGCGCCGCTGTGCCAAAGGACATCGCGCCCGCCGAGCGTGTCATGGGCCAGACCGTAGGTCCATCCCGGTACCCGCGGATCGTGGGCAAACTGCCGGGTATGCAGCAGGCGCCGTCCCTCATCTCCGAGGACTTGGCCATCCGTCTTGAGCACTCCGAGCAGGAGCTTGGCCATGTCGCCGGCGGAGGTGCACATCGCGCCGGCCGGTACGGCCTGCACCCACTCATCCTCCCCCCGGCACGGGCGCCCGCGTACCCGGCGATAGCCGCGGGCCATGTGGGTGCTCCATCCCGCCGGCGGCGGCTGCGAAAAGGTGCTCCGCGTCATCCCCAGCGGGCTGAAGACGTGCTCCTCCACGTAGCGCTCAAAGGGCATACCGGCCACGCATTCCACTACATAGCCGGCCAGAGCCGCACCGAAGTTGGAGTACCCCGACAGCTCACCGGGTGGTCGGACACGGGCGGGCATGGCATCCTGAACCCAGCGCCCCAGAGGTCGCAGGTCTTCGCTCCCGGCGACAAACACACCCAACAGACGTTCCTCGAACCCGGCGGTGTGGGTGATGAGGTGGGCGGCGGTGATGGGATCGGGGTAGGTGGCGGGGACCCGGACGTCGAGGAGGTACCGGTTGATGTCCGCGTGCAGGTCCAGCCTGCCGGCCTCCCAGAGCTGCAGCAGGCAGAGCCAGGTCACGACCTTGGAGACCGAACCCACACGGAATAAGGTGGTCTCCGTGTCCACGGGTCGCCCGGCCTCCACGTCGGCCCATCCGTAGCCCCGGAGGCAAGCGACCTCCCCGTCACAGACCACGGCCAGCGCCCCGCCGGGCAGATGGTGGGCCGCGATCTCCCGGGCGACGCGGGTCTCCAGCAAGGCCACGAGGTCGCCGCCGGGAGCACCCCACGCGGCTTGGAAGCCCGGAGACAACGCCAGGGCGGCGACGGCCAGGGCAGCCCATTGACCGCGTCGCGGTGCCACGGGTAGACTCAGCCTCGATCGTCTCCACCACGTCATGCTCGGAGCCATCCTGCCACCATGGAAATCCACCTTCGATACGGCAAGCGGGGCCTGGAAGTCACGGTGCCGGACCGCAATGTAAGGCACGTTTTGCGCCTCAATCGTCTCCCGGGGATCGAGACGCCCCAGTCCCAGGTGAACGTCGCCGCCGCGCATCCGTCGGGCATGCCGTCGCTGACGGATGTGGCCAAAGGGCGCAAGAACGCCTGCA
Organism: uncultured Armatimonadia bacterium; assembly: GCA_964423635.1. GTDB lineage: Bacteria > Armatimonadota > Zipacnadia > Zipacnadales > JABUFB01 > CAYRFY01. The sequence goes on from CAYRFY010000008.1 coordinate 10,006, forward strand.
TCGTGGTCTCGGACATCACCCGCCCGGTGCCCAACGCCTGCATCGTTCCGCCCCTGGTCGACCACCTGCTCGCCGGCGGCCTGCGGGAAGAGAACATCCTCGTTTTGGTCGCCACCGGTCTCCACCGCGGCAATAGCCGTGCCGAACTGCGGGAGATGGGGCTGGGCGAGGTGCTCGACCGGGGCATTCGCGTCGAGAACCACGAGGCCCGAGACGCCGGCTCGCACGTGGCTCTGGGTACCAGTTCCATGGGTATCCCGGTGGAGATAGACCGCCGGTACGTGGAGGCGGAGGTGAAGGTGCTCACAGGGCTGGTGGAACCGCACCTGATGGCCGGTTACTCGGGCGGCGCCAAGGCCGTCTGTCCCGGGCTATGCTCGGCCGAGACGATCATGAGCTGGCACAGTCCGGCCATGCTCGCCCCTCCCGAGAGCCGCGCGGGCAACATCCGCGGCAACCTGGTGCAGCAGCAGGCTCGGGAGATCGCGGCCATGGCCGGGCCGGTGGACTTCCTGCTCAATGTGACCATCGATGACGCGCGCAACGTGACGGGGGTGTTCGGCGGAGAGCTCGTGCACACACACCTGCAGGCCATGCGGCAGGCCGAGCGCCAGGCGAAGATCGTCCTTGATGAGCCGGTGGACATCGTCGTCACCACTAATGCCGGCCATCCACTGGACCTCACCTACTACCAGGGCATCAAGGGCATGGTGGGCGCCATGTCCATCGTCAAGCCCGGCGGGACCATCATCATCGCCCAGGAGAACGCCGAGGGTATCGGCGGGCCGGAGTTCTCCGGCCTGCTGCGAGAGGCCCGGTCGCCCGCGGAGTTCATGGGCAGAGCCTTCGCCGGTGAGGTGCGCTGTATCGACCAGTGGCAGGTGCAGGAACTGGACCTGGTGCTCCGGCACTGCGAGGTGCTGAACTACTCCACCGGCATCGACCCCGAGACTCAGCGCGGGCTGTTCGTCGAGCCCATCGAGAGCGTGGAGGCGGGGGTCCGGGCGGCCCTGACCAGGCATGGGCCCAATGCCACGATCGCCGTCATTCCCGATGGGCCCTATGTCCTGGCCTGCCTGCAGGATGACATCGTCGGCTCGCGGTCGGTGGGAGATGAGGCCCCGTGAGCGGCACCCGACTGGATGGGCGAACGGCGATCGGCGACGCCCGGGCGGTGTTGGTGAGGGAAGGTCGGGTTACCGCTACTCTCGGGACCGCCGGTGTCTTGCCCGGACCCGGGCGCCCCTCAGCCACCCTGTCGCAGCCTGCCGGCAATCCCCGTCCAGGTGCGGAGAGAGCCGACGAACCTGTGGATATCCGGGGAGAGCGGGGCGAGTCCGGAGGTGCCGATGGAGTAGCTCCGGCTGCCGCAGGCGGCCATGATCTCGGCGAGCTGGTGCTCCATCTCCTCCTCGGTGGCCACTAGCACATCATTGGGGTGCAGGGAGATGTGCAGGTGCTTGGTGGGCGGGATGTTCTGTAGCGACTGTTGCAGATCGGTCCAGGGGCCAACCTCCAGCGTGGGAAGCGATCTGATCTCCAACAGGTACTGCTGGAGCGGTGTCTGATCGCCGCAGGCGTGCACGCCCAGTAGCCCGCCGTGATAGGCCTCGATCTCCAGGTAGCGGGGTAGGACGAAGTCCGCGAACACGCCGGGGGTGATGAAGGGCACGTTCACCCAGTCATCCGCGATGCCGACGGGCGAGGGCTTGGTACCGAAGTGGGCATGGTAGGCGTCGTACCACAGGCACCGTTGCTCCACCAGGTGCTTGAGCAGGTCGTGGACGAACTGGGGCCGCTCTTTGGTGTCCAGGATCAAGTTGCCGTACCCGCGGAGCTGCACGGCCAGGTCCAGGCAGCCCCGCTGCCAGAGCATGTCGAAACTCACCGGGAGACGGTCACCGGCGATGGCGACCAGGTCGTCGTACCAGTGGAGCACCCGGGGCATCCAGCCGGAGTGGTAGAAGTCCACGCGGGGCAGCCGGCGCAGCTCCGGATAGTGGGTGAGGTCGTGGTCGGTCTGGATGCTGGGCACACCACCCGCCGAGTACGTGACGTCCAGACCGATGAAGGTGTACTCCGGGTACCAGCCCAGTGATGCGGGGACTCTCGCTGTGATCCGGCCGTCGTCATCGGGGAAGCTTTGCCAACGCCAGAGCTTGTTACGCAGCGTCTGGGAGAAGTACAGGGCCGGATCGCGGAAGTACTGGTGTACGTCGATCCCGAAGATGTGGTGCCAGCAGATGTGCTCTTCCAGCGAGAAGCACATGCTCGGCTGAAGAGAACCCCGGTGGCGATTCTCCTCGCTGGCCGCGGCCTGCAGCACGCGATCGATCAGGGCATCGGTCGTGCCCTCCGAGTGGTCGATCACCGCGCCGCCCTCCCACCCTCGGCCGACCGAGCGGCGAGCATCTCCCGGATTGCGGGGTCGACGGCCGCCGCGGGTGGCAGGGGCGGCGGCTCGAACCGCCTGCCCTGGAGCTCTGCCACGATACGCAGGTACCGGTAGGGGTCCGGCCAGGTGAGGGCGGGTTCGATCACCGTCGTCTCCGGCCACTCATTGAAGGAGGTAATGCCGATGATTTCGCAGCTCGCCTCGACCGCGGCGCGCCAGAAGGCCCTCAGCGTCGCCCCGTCATCTCGCGGCATCACCCACGGCTCGTCGGCGATCCGCCGGTTGTCGTGGCCGGGATGCACCGGCAGCATGGCCCCTTTGCCCGCGGCATGGAGACGCTCCACGAAGCCGCGGTAGACAGGCGCCAGTTCCTCGTAGCGGTACATGCGCCAGGTGGAGAACATGGCGTAGCCCGAGAAGCATTGGATCTGCGGGATGGCCAGCCATTCGTCGGGGGTGTACAGCTCCAGGCCGCCGGGGCCCTGACGGGCCCGCATCCTGTCCACCAGCCAGTACACCGGACCGACTTCCGCCTCCACCGCCGCCACCAGCTCCCGGCCCTGCTCGGGCGAAAGCTTGCCCTCCCAAAGCTGGTACACGCCCCACGCCGGCTTGCCGTCGATGTGCAGCCAGGCAGGGCTGTCCTTGAACTGCCGCAGGTACCGGATTGTCCAGTCGCGGACGCTGTCGAAGCTGTCCACGAACTGAGGGCACTCGTCGAACAGCACCACGGGGAACTGCTCTTCCTCGGCGATGGGGAGCACGGTCTTGAGGAACACGTCATGCGTCCAGCCGGCCGGATTCTGCCAATCCCCAGGTCCCCACCAGTCCACCAGGAAGCCGTCAATCCCGGCGGCCTTGGCCAGACGCATGTGCCAACGCACCACCTCGGGCTCCATGCTGTCATAGGGACCGATCAGGGGATAGGCGCAGGAAGAGATGTCGCGGATCGCCGGAGGGAACCGCAGGTTGGCGGCTTCCTCGCCCCAGTGCTCGAAAGCCCCGCAGGCTCCGTGCTCGGCGCCGTACCAGGTGTAGTAGTATGCCAGGACCAGGGGCCCCTGTGGCTCACCCGCCGCCACCGAGCAAGGCCAAAGAGCCACGACAAGACACAGACACACAAGGACAGCGCGCAACGCTTGGTTCCCCCTGGTTCGGCCCCAGATGGCTCTCTGGCACCGGACTCGCGCCCGAGAGGGATGCGGCCCCGTCCGATGCTGTCCACCGTTTCCCCGATGGTCACGGGGCCTCCTTCTTCTTTCCCGTGACAGTTTTGCGCAAGCGATGTAACATTGAGGCCACGTATACTCCGATTGAGTGAGGCTGCCGCCCGATGTCTCCACTTCAGATGACTCACGCCGTACTGGCCGGCCGGCGGCCGCAGCGGCTGCTCGCCATGCCCATCTTCATGATCTACGCCGCCCAGCTCGAGGACGAGAGCTATGCCGATTACGTGCAGGACTACCGCATCCTGGTGCGCTGCCAGCTTCGCCTGGTGGAGGAGTTTGGCATCGACTGCGTCTCCTGCTGCTCCGACCCGGTGCGGGAGACCGCCGACTGCGGCGCGGAGCTTGAGTTCTACCCCGATGGCCCGCCGCGGGCAAAGGCCCCCCTGCTGGCAGACAAGACGACATTGGGCACGCTCACGGCCCCCGATCCTCTGGGCGGCGGGCGCATGCATGACCGCGTGGAGGCCTGCGCCCTGTTTCGCCGCCATGTCGGCGGCCAAATCCCCATTCTGGGCTGGATAGAAGGGCCGATGGCACAGGCGGTAGACCTGCGAGGAATGGCGCCGATCATGATGGACCTGTACGACGACCCACGGTGGGTTGCGGACCTCTTCGACTGGGTAACGGAACTGGAGATCGCCTTCGCGCTGGCACAAATCCAGGCGGGAGCGGACTTCATCGGAATCGGCGACGCCGCGGCGTCGCTGGTATCCGCCGACGTCTACCAGGACATGATTCTCCCCCGGGAGCAAAGGATCGTGGCGGCCATCAAGCAGGCCGGAGCTTTCAGCCGCCTGCATATCTGCGGCAACACCACCCATCTACTGCCGTACATGCACCGCAGCGGGGCCGAGCTCATCGAGCTGGATCACACAACGGACATCACCCGCGCCCGAGAGCTGTGCGGGCCGAGCACAGTGCTGATGGGCAACTTCGATCCGGTCAACGAGCTTTACAATGTGACGCCCGGTGAGGTGACAAAGGCCTGTGCCAGGTCCCATGAGATCCTGGGACACCCGTACATCCTCGCCGCCGGCTGCGAGGTACCTCCGGGGACGCCGAGGGAGAACATTGAGGCGATGTTCGCGTACGCAAGAGGGGCAAGCTAGGGCCCAAAGGCCGCAGAGAAGAACGGCGAGGCTCCGTGAGCGGGCTTTCGGCCCGATACAGGGGTCTAGACCTGCCTGGCTCCAACCTCTTCCCCATCTCGTAGGCCGCCTGTAGCGCCTCGGGCCTGTCCAGCACCGCTCCCTTCTCCCCTACCCCGTCCACGACCACCATCCCCACCTGCCGCAGCTCCAGGTATTCGAAGCTCAACTCGAGGGTCCGCACCAGGGGCTCGGCGGCCGTGGGGCCTTCTTCCTCGTACGCGATGACGCCAATCGCCTGCTTGCCGCGGATGAGAGGTCGGCCCTGCGGACGGTTGAAGGGCACCAGGCGATCCATGAAGGCCTTCATCAGCGCCGTGGGGGCATACCAGTAGACCGGGGTCGCCAGGAGGAGCGCGTCGGTCCGGGCCAGGGCCTCGTACAGACCGCCCATGTCGTCCTCAAAGACACAGGGGCGCTCCAGCTTCCAGCAGCGGCCGCAGCCGATGCACGGCCGGATCGTCATCTTCCTCAGAGGAAACGTCTCCGTCTCCCAGCCGGCCGCAGCGGCGCCTTCCAGTACCTTCTCGGCCAGAAGGTCCGTGTTTCCCCCGGGCCTGGGACTGCCCAGTACGGCGGTGATTCGCATCCCTCTCATGCCTCCCGCAGTGAACGGTGGTGAAACGGCTACGCCAACCCTCTTGCAATGGGCGCGCGCACGACTATACTCTCATCCGGCATTGTGATTGAAGGAAGTGACCTGAGATAGCGCGCCTGACCCCCGTCTTCCTGCTTTTGCTCTCCAACCTGTTCATGACCTACGCCTGGTACGGCCACCTGAAGGACGCCCGCAGCAAGCCGCTGCTGGCGGTGATCCTGCTCAGTTGGGGTGTGGCATTCTTCGAGTACTGCCTGCAAGTGCCCGCCAACCGCATGGGCTTCGGCATCTTCTCGCTGTGCCAGCTCAAGGTGCTGCAGGAGGTCATCACCATGGCCGTGTTCGCGGCCTTCTCGGTGCTGTACATGAAGCAGGGGCTGAGACTGGACTTCCTCTGGGCCGGCCTATGCCTGATCGCGGCGGCATACTTCATGTTCCGCGGGGCGGCCCCGGCCAAATAGGCCTCGCGAGAGAGCGAACGGCAAACGGATTGGCGGGCAACGGCAAACGGCGAACACCCTGGGGCTCTGCCCCAGACCCCGCCAGGGG
>CAYRFY010000008.1:15982-18427 GCA_964423635.1 uncultured Armatimonadia bacterium
ACACCCGCAGGCCCCATGAGGTCAGTCCACTTCCACCAACACCACCCGGTCCACGTAGAAGCGGTTCTTGCCGTCCGGAGCCTCGCCGCCATAGGCCGGGCCTTCGAAACGCAGCGAAACGTAGATGTCCCACTGCCTGTCTGGCTCAGCGAAGGAGTACAGACCGGTCACCTCTGGGAACTGCACCCGCCAGCTCCAGTCAAACCACACCAGACAGGCGGAGTTGAGCTTCGTGCGGCCGATGGAATACAGGTGGTAGTCAGCGGTCGCCTCGGGCCGGGGCACGTGGCCGTGCTGCTGGCGTTTGGTGATGCTGTCATAGAAGCCGAAGTTGAAGGCCTTCGCCGGCAGGTCCGCCGGGGCATAGCCGGGCTTGTCCGGGCCGGCCTCCATCCTCACCGCAAAGCCCACCGCTGCCGCCGGGTCTTCCACCAGCTCCGCGCCGCCGCCGTGCAGTCTGGCCGTCTCCGGAGTGAGCTGACGGACGCGCCGGGGGTCTGTATCGGCCAACGGCGCGGGCAAGGGCCTGGGATCGGTTCTCACCGCATGCCAGCGAATGGAATCCTCCATGGCCTTGAGCATCGCCTGGCGCCGTCCGGGCAGGCTCCGGGCCTCCACGGTCTTCGCGTACGTCTCCCGGTACCGGGCAACCACCTGCGCTTTGGTGAAGGGGACCTCTCCCTCCGCGGTCAGCCTCTCCCACAGCATGATACAGGCCAGGTCCAGACTCATTCGCGCCTGTCGCACGCGAGCCAGCAGCTCCGGCGACTGGGCCACGGCCGCCACGGCGTCATCGAATATGGCCTGGCAGTCCACGAGCAGACCCGGGGTGAGGAACCTGTGCTGAGCCGTGGGAGCATTCCAGGCCATCGCGCTCTCCATCGCGCGGGTAGCCTGCTCCAAGGCCGCCACATAGGCACGGATGAACGGCGCCGCGGGGCCGTAGTGGCGATCGGTGAAGGTCTCGATGAGGCCCGCGATGTCTCGGTCGGGGTCCCATGCGAGCTTGGTCAGCAGCCAGGTCTGCAGGTCCGCCAGGCGGCGGGAGTCATAGATGCCCGGTGCATCGTGCTCGATGTAGCACCCCTCCACGCCCACTCGCGAAAACAGCCGGAAATCCTCGGCCATTCGACCGAGATTGCCCATCGGCAGCGCCGGGCCGTAGGTGTTAGGGTAGTACCAGACCCATACGTGCCTGGCCGCCTGAGGCCAGGCGGTGAGATTGGCCGCGGTGTCGCGGTTGCTCTCATGGGCGATGGGGGCCGCGAAGTTGTCGTCGATGGGGGCGAAGATGATGACCACATTGTCCGGGAGCTTGATGGTCTTCGGCGGGGCCTCGCTCTGCCCCTTGCGGTAGGCCAGGGTGCTGATGAAGGCCTGCGGGTAACGGGATTTGACGATGGGTCCCAGCTCTGCCAGATAGTCAAACAGCGGCGCCCCCGGGGTGCCTTCCCGCTCCACCAGGGCCCTGCAGGCCGGGCAGTCGCAGAAGGCGCCTTCCCAGTCCATGGCCGAGACCGAGTAGGTTCCGGCGGGGTTCTCCTCCCCGATGCGGGCCAGGATCGTCTCGGTCAGAAACCCGCGCAACTGCGGATTGGAGAAGCACAGTTGCCTGCCCCGCACCCGCTGATCGCCGGCCAGGCTGAACCACTCCGGATGGGTCTCGAAGTGCTCGTCCGGCGGCACCCACTGAAACAGCGTGTGCACCAGCCAGCCCTCGGGAGGAAAGGCGAAGGCATGGGAGGAGCCGCCATAGGCGGTGAGGTCTCCGGTGAACCTCAGGTCCGGGCCCTGCATGCGGTTGCGGACCAGGAACTGCTGCAACAGGACGCGGTCGGAGTTGTGGCTGGTGTGGGTGGTCATGTCCCGCACCTGCAGGGCCGGGGCGCCACGGCGGTCCAAAGCGCCCACCTCCAGGGTCTCCCGGGTGGGAATGCTCTCGTCGCCATACCAGGTGAACCACAGGCAGCCCAGATCATCCTCCAGGAACGAAAGGACCGCATACAGCGTGCCACGGGGCCTGCCGCCCACCAGCAGCAGGTCATCGCCGACGGTGCGGACGATATACTCCTCCGGTCCCAGCGCGGCCACGGCCTCCTCCCCCAGCAGATGCTCGGCCGCCTCCGAGGGGCCGACCAGGATGCGGGGCGCAGCGACCTCGGCTCCCTCCCGCACGGTGGCGAACTGCGCTCCGCTGACCTTCTCCAGATACGTTGCCAGCTCCGCCGCGGCGGTCTCCTCGGCCGCGATGGGCTCCCGGGGCAGGACGATCGCCGCCCGCGGCCGTCCTCCCTCGGCGAGGGTAAAGGCCTGCGCCGTCGAGGCAACCAGAGCCAGCAGCGCGATGGAAATCAGCTTCGGCATGGCACATCTCCTTCCATGGTCGTTCTCACCTACAAGGTCTCCCAGGCCGCCCGCACCGCTCCGGCCTGCGCCACCCGCTGA
>CAYRFY010000008.1:18437-34391 GCA_964423635.1 uncultured Armatimonadia bacterium
CCACGATCTCGGCCGGTGCCACCGCGATCTCCAGCGTCCTGCCGCCGTCGTAGCCGCGATCGGAAAGCAGCGTCAGGAATGGGGCGAAGTCGATGCAGCCCTCACCGGGGATGTAATGGTCCCTGCCGGCGGGGTCCACGTCGTGCAGATGAAGGGTCAGCAGTTTGCCGGAGTCCAGGGCCGTCCGTAGCTCGAAGAGCAGGTCCAGGTGCGCCTGCTGGGAGTGACCGATGTCCATGCACAGGCCCACGTGGTCGCCCAGGCCGTCGATCATGGAGAGGATCGACTGCATGGTGGAGCCCGGCCTTCCACCGCCGCCGAGGTTCTCCACCGCCAACTGAACGCCCAGGTCACCGGCGGCATCCGCCAGCGCCCGCAGCGACTCTCGCGACCTGTCCGGAACCGCCGCCCAGGCCTCGTCATCATTCCCGGCTCTGCCGCTGATCGGGTGGATGATGATCTGGGGGATGCCGCAGGCGGCCATCAGCCTGAAGTAGCGGATGTTGTCCCGGATCGAGGCGAGACGCTCCTGCTCGTCGGGCACATCCAGGAACCTTCCCAGCTCCGGGCTGTGCACCGAGGGCACGGTGATACCGGCTTTCGCCAGCGCGGTGCAGACGCGCTGCGGCTCCGCCTCCCAGGCCATCACGATGGGCGCGCGGTCCGCCGATAGCTCGACACGGCCAAATCCCGCCTCTGCGAGGAGGCGGATCGCATCATCGGTGGGCACTTTCTCGACGAGCCAACTGGACAGGGCATATGTGGACATAGCGGTTGCCTTTCGGGAAGCTGGACCAGCGCAGGGCTCGGTTCGCCGCCGGAGGTGAGCCGCCCTGCCGGGTCCTTGGAGCAGGTCTGCCCCTATACCGTGGGGAACTGCCGGGCGGCCGTACCCATCGCGGGAACCCAGCCCCTCAGGAGGTCCATCGATGATCCTCATCGCCAGCATGGCCCAGCCCGAGACCTATGCCCAGAGCGGCGGCGCGTGGCAAAACAAGATTCGCTTCGAGCAGATCACCGGCATGCCGGCTCTGATCATGCACTACAGCGATGTCAACCCCCGGTTCGTTGAGCGCCACGGGTTCCGTGCCCTGTTCATCACCGGCTTTGGCTACGGCTGGGAGCTGGTGCCCGTCAAGGCGACCTACGGCATCAGCGATGTGCTTCACGAAGTGGACATCCCCATCCTGGGAGCATGCGGCGGGCACCAGCTCATCGGATGGCTGTTCAATAATGACGTGCGAAAGCTGAAGACCTTCCACGAGTTGCCCATCCGCAAGCTGGGCCCCAGGGAGGCGGACCTCAACCCGGGCTATCACCCGGGTTACTATACCGAGGCGGGCGTGCAGCCGGTGGAGATCGTGCAACGCGACCCGATCTTCAAGGGCATGAAGAAGGTCTTCCGGGTACCGGAGTCTCACTACTGCGAGGTCAAGAAGCTGCCTCCGGACTTCATCCACCTGGCCCGCAATGACAATTGCGAGCTCCAATGCTTCCGCCACAGGGATAAATCCCTGTACGGCGCGCAGTTCCATGCCGAGACCTGGACCGATTACTACGACGACGGGAAGCAGTTCATCACCAACTTCTTCCGCATCGCGGGGCTGGTGGAGTGAGGGGCGCGGCCGCTATCGGCCAAAGGCCGCTTCGCCCCGGCGGCAACCGGGTATCTCGACCGGGGCCCATCAGGGACGGAAGAAGGTGCCCTCGATGGTACACTCCTTGCCACCGCTGTTGTGATAGTAGACGGCGAGTACCAGTCCCGGCTCCATCTCCAGGGCCACGGCGTAGCCCAGGTCGCCGTGGCCGCCGTCGTCGCGCAGGACGATCTCGTTTTCGATGTCCCATGTCTTCCCCTCATCGCTGCTGACGCAGGCCCTGATCCCCCATGGAATGCGCCGGTGGCCATAGAGCGCCACCAGGCGGCCGTCCTGGAGCTTCAGAACGAAGGGCGGACAGCCCCACAGTGGGGTGCGTACGGGATTGCCGAAGCTCAGGCCCCCGTCCTCCGAGTGGTTCTGATACAGGTACCCGTCCATGTCCACGCGATGCAAAGCCAACCACCTGTCCTCTCCCAGCGGCATGGCCCAGGGCTCATCCCAGAACGGCCGCACCCACGGCTGATGGTAGGGAAGCGACAGGGCCACCGTGGACATCACCTCCCACGTGCGCCCCAGGTCCGCTGAGGTGGCGATCCGCACGTGGTTGATGCCCATTTTCGTGGTGATGCCAGACCAGTAGATGCGGCCGTCCGGCAGTTCTCGGGGGCCGTGGGGCGAGAAAGCCGGGGCCAATGTGGGCTCGTCCCAGGTCTTCCCGCCATCCGCCGAGCGCATCACCCGGGCGCCGCGGGAGTGCATGGAGACCAGCAGGGTTCCATCGGAGTGCTGGAGGATGCCGGGGTCGCGCTCGTCGCTCTGGGGATCGTCGTAGATGGTCTCCCGGGGCCCCCAGCTACGGCCACCGTCGGTGGAGCGCCACATGGCCACGCTACCCGAAGGGTCGATATGGGCCGTGCCGGTCCGAGCGACCACGGCGAGACTGCCGTCTGCAAGCCGCGCCAGGCCCGGGAACGCGAAGTGCCTGCCCTCCTCGCTGCCGATCACCACGTGATCGGTGGCGACCCTGGCCTGTACCGTGCCGGTAACGACGGGGACAAACTTGATGTAATCCAGATACACCGCCGCCCCCAGGCTCTTGATGACGATCCTCTCCCCATCCAGGGGCACCTCGCGCCTGAAGCAGTACTCCCAGTCGCTGTGCACCGTCTTGGTCCCGCGAGGGGAGGTGATGACGGTGAACTGCTCTTCCCCGGCCAGCTTCATCCCCATGCTTACGGGAGAGTCGGTGGCCCGGCTGCCGATGTAGATGTCGTATATCCCGGCCAGCTTCGGATCGTAGGTGATCTGCGGCGGGTCGCCCACGGCGTTCAGAAGCGGCGAGGGCCAATCCTCCGTGCGCAGCACCCACCTGTCCGGCTCTCGCCTGTCCACAAGCACCGCCCCCGCGGGCTCGCAGCGCTGGAAGTCCTCGCGCACGATGGGATCGCCGTGCCGGGGATGCAGGGGGAGCTGTTTGTGCACATAGCCTCCGCTCTGAGCCATGGCCAGGGAGAGCGGCAGAGCCCAAAGGAGCAGGTGAGGTGTCATGGCAGACCTCCGGGCGTAAGGGGTAGACGCGGCGGTAGGTTTCGGCCCTGTGGGCGGCGAGACCTGTGCGCGGGGAGGCCAATCGGTGTGAAGGGCGAAATGATTCGTTTACCAACGCCACCGTGGAGCGCCGTGGCAAGACGCGCCTGCCGTGTGCCGGCATGGCTGTCGCCTATGGGTTGTCTGACTGTCCGCCGGGGCAATAGACGCTCTCGGGCGGTGGCAGGCGGACTGGGCATCCGCGCTCCTCAGACCGCAAGCGCCCGGCTCGGCCGGCGCGATGGATGAAAGGATGATCGTCGCATGAAGTTGTGGCTGACTATGCTGTGCACTCTCTGCGTGCTGCCCTTCGGGGCCTGGGCTCAGGATACAGGGCCGGTGACCATCGGCGGAGTGCAGTACGAGACTATCGACCCAGGGGAGCCGTTCGAGGAGCGTCCGTTGCCCGAGCAGGACTGGGAGCCGCCATCGCCCACCGCGGCCGAGCAGGCCGCCGGGATGATGGCCTACATCACCCCCGACCCGGGGGACTACAAGCCGGCACGGCTCCCGAAGCCCCAGGAGCGTGTGGACAATCTCTCCACATTCATGACACCGGGTGAGGACGAGCCGGTGGCCTTCGGCGTGCATGCACTGGCCGACCTGGCAGGTCTGTGGGTGACCGTGGACCCGGGGGACGCGCCGGTGACGGTGGACATTCGCCACGAGCACTTCTGGCCGCAGCGCACCGGATGGCGCTCGCGGGAGTGGTACATGACTCCCGAGTTGCTGCTTCCGTGTAGTGCGGGCAAGAAGATGGTCCCCACACAGCGCGGCGTGCTGCAGGAGGTCGCCTTCGATGTGGCCGCCGGGGAGACGGCGGCCTTCTGGCTAACCCTGACGGCCGCTGCCGAGGCCAGGCCGGGGATCTACGAGGCCACGGTGAGCGTGGGCGCCTCCGGCCGCGAGGCGTTGGTACTGCCCCTGCGGGTGGAGGTCTTGCCCTTCTCGCTGCAACGCCCGGACGACAAGTTCTGGCTGTTGTATTGCGACCAGGCGCGCTGGAACACCATGAGCGATGCGCAGGTCGAGGCCGAGCTGCGAGACTTCTCGCGCCACGGGGTCACAGGCCTCGTCGAGATGCGGCTGGGAAGCCCGGACATCTCCGGCATCGCCGAGGGCAAGGTGGGCTTCGACGCCGGCCCGTACCGGAAGCTGTCCGCTCAATGCGAAGAGGCCGGGCTGCCCGGCCCCCACGTGTGCTCCTTCGGCGGCTGGCCGCAGAGGGTCAGGGAAGCCCTGAACCTGGACGTGGACCTGGCCAAGGACACCTGGCCCAGGGAGCTGTGCGAAGGTGTGGAAGCCGTGGCTCGGGCCGCCGTCGAGGCCACTGCGGATGCCCCGCAGAAGTGGTACTTCTACGGCGTGGACGAACCCTCCGGTGATAACACCTATGCCATCCAGGAGTACCAGTGCTGGCGGCGCGGTGGCGCCGAGACCTACGCCACATTCTACAACCTGGGGTTCCTGGAGAAGGCCGCGGAGTTCCTGACCGCCCCGTGCTTCGTGGTGGGTCTTGTGAGTGCCGAGGGCACGGCGGAAGCGGCTCGGGAGGCCTGCGAGGAGACGGGCGCCGAGTTCTGGTGGTACGGCACGGGATCTTACGTGAACCCGTTCCCGCAAGAGGGCTACATGTTCCACAACCGCTATGGTGCCGGGTACTTGTTTTGGAAGACGGGGGCCCGGGCCTCGGTGGCGTGGACCTTCTGCCGGCCGCACGAGGACGTGTTCAACGACTTCGACGGCTCGAAGGTGAACGCCGGCGAGCCCAAGGAACAAAACACCGTCTACCCGCACCTGCTCAAGCCCGACGACTGGAGCACCTACCAGGGCGCCATCCCGACTTTGGCCTGGGAGTCGATGCGGGAGGGCGTTGACGACTATCGCTACATGCACACCTTGACGACACTGATCTCCCGCGCCGAGGCCTCGGAGAGCGCTGCGGTCAAGGCCGAGGGCGTCCGGGCCCGGCAGATGCTGGACGATCTGGTGGAGGCCATTCCGTGGGCCAATCCCATGGGCGGCGTGGCTTTCGAGACGGTGCGGATGCAGCAGGTCCGCCGTGCTCTGGCCGACCTGATCGTGGGCCTGCAGGCCTCTTTGGACGGTCGGGCGCAGGCCGCAACGAACCGGCCGGCCGCCAACTTCACTCTCCGGCTCAGCACCGTGGCTCCCCGGCTGGCTGAGGAGGCCTTGCCGGTGATCCCCATCATGCCGACGCCCATCGCGCCCGACATCGACGGCCGCCTGGACGACATCTCCTGGGCCGGCGCCGCGGTCGCCGACGGCTTCACCTACGCCCATAACGGGCAGGAAGCCACCGTCCCCACCGAGGCCCGCATCCTGTGCGACGAGCAGGCCCTGTACGTGGCCTTCGACTGCTCCGAGCCGGCAATGGACAAGCTGGTGGCCAAGCAGACGGGCCGCGACACCGACATGGTCTGGCTCGACGACGGCATCGAGTTCTTCCTCGCCGGCGCCGACCGCTTCCGCTATGCCCATGTGATCGTCAACACCAACGGCTCTGTGTATGATGAAGCCGGCCAGGACCCGGCATGGAACGCGAAGCTACAGGTCGGGGTCGATAAGCGCGCCGACGGCTGGAGCGTGGAGCTGGCCATCCCCTGGACCGACCTGGCCGCCGCGGGTGTGGAGCGCTCCGCGGCGATGTCGGTGAACTTCTGTCGCAGCCGCTTCGCGGTGGCCGGTGTGCATCCGCACACGGCCTGGTCCTGCCCCTACGGCGGGTTCCACACCCCCGACCGCTTCGGCACCGCGCTGCTGCAGGTCGGCCCCATCGCCCTGGCCGGGCTCCACGTCCCGACGCTGTGGGGCAGGCAAGAGGTTCAGGTGAGTCTGCGCAATCTCACCGGCGAAAGCACGACCGCTCTCGTCCGGCTCCGGGGCCGCAGCAGCCAGAGCGTGCGGATCGCCCCCGGCGCCACCGCCGACGTCTCTCTCCCCGTGAATCTGCGGCGCGCCGGGAAGCAGACGCTCACGCTTTCCTGGGGCCCCCAGGGGGGCAAGTTGCAGGAGACACGCCTGCTGGTGAAGGTGCCCGAGCCCCTGGAGCTGGCTTCCTCGGGAGGCTTTGCCACGGCCGGCTCGACCGTGGAGCTGCCCGTGGTTGTCAACGCCGTCTCCGGCGAGGACTACCGGGTCTGGGCCGAGCTCGCAACGGGCCAGGGATCGCGGACAGTTGGGCTCCCCGCCCGTGCCGGCGAGGAGAGCAAGGTCGCCCTCTCCACGGGCGACCGCGTGGGAGTGTCCATCTGGCTGGTGAACGCCGCGGGCGAGCCGCTGGCCCCGGCGCTGGAGACCAGTCTGTTTGCGCTGTCGGGCTAGCCGGCGAACCCTGTGAGGAAACCCAGGGCGGCCCGCAATGGGCCGCCCTGAACTGTTCTTGCGGCGGACCGCCCACCTTAGGGGGCGGCTACGGGCCCCTCAGCCCGCCCTGCTGCCGACCAGCAGGTAGCGATAGTGAAGCAAGCGCCGGAGCCTGGCCGCGGGGAACACTTTGTCGGCCACCCGTCGGACCTCCGCCAGAGTCGGGTAGCTCTCCTTGCTCCCGTGCTCGGCCCAGAAAGCCGCCTCGACCTGTGACAAGCGCCACGCGGACCGTCGCAGGTAGCTGGAAGCCAGTCCGAGGGCGCCGGCGAGCAGGAAGGCGAGGTGGTCGGCCACCGTGGCGGCCTCGTACAGATCCAGTATGATGAGCACACCGCCGGGCCGCAGAGCACGGTAGCACGCCCAGAGCGCGTCGGCCAGGGGCATGTGATGCAGGGTGGCGACGCTGACAATCGCGTCATAGGCGCCGGTGGGCAGCCCGGCCTGGAGCAGGTCGGCGCAGGAGTAAGCGACGTGTGGGAACCGGTGGGCGGGTGTGGCCCGCCTGGCACGAGCGATCATCTCGGGGGCCAGATCGATGCCCTCCACCTTCTCAGCGCGGGAGGCAAGCAGCCTCGCCAGCTCTCCGGCGCCGCAGCCCACATCCAGCACGCGGTGGGTACGCTCGGGGAGATAGCGCAGCATCAGCGGGTAGTAGCGGCTGTTGTGGTCGCTGGTGGTACCGGGCAGTTGGGCCAGGCGGTCGAAGTCACCGGCCACTTCGGATGGGGTTGGGAAGCGCCTGTGGGGAGCCATGGCGTGGTCGGCGGAGGAGCGCCGGCTCAGTCCGCCGCGTCGTCGGCCGAGCGGCGCAGGACGCGCTCGACTCTCAGCAGTAACTCGTCGGGCCGGATGGGCTTTTCGATGTAATCGTCGCAGCCCGCCTCCAGGGCCCGCACCGCATGCTCGGGGCCGTCCTGAGCGGTGACCATGATGCAGGGGGAGGTGGAGAAGTCGCGGAGATCGCTGAGGAACTCGGGGCCCTCGGTGTCGGGGAGCATCCAGTCCAGCAGGATGAGGTCGATGGCCTCGCTGCGGGCAAGCTCCAGGCCCTCGGCGCCATCATAGGCGGTGACAACATCGTACCCCGAACCTGTGAGCAGATGCGCCAGGCTTTTGGCGACGCTGTGGTTGTCCTCCACCAGGAGGATCCTGGGGTTCCGCAACACGGGCTTCTCCCATGGCAGTGCCGTCACCGGGCGCGGCACAGTGGATCGCCCGGCCCGAGCCGACGTCCGGGCGTCCGACGATGAGACGGGAGACGAAGGGTACGAGTCTTCAGTTCTCAAGCACGTCTGCCCGCACCAGGTTCTGCTCGATGGTCAACTCGTCCCCGGAGTAGAGCCTGGAGCGCACAATTCCCAGACCGGACTTGTACCATACCTGCTGGCGGCTGGGTGGGCTGTAGTAGGTGTCGGTCTGCTCAACCAGCAGGCAGTCGTCGTAGCTGCCGGCGGGCACATCCACATGCTCGGTGGTGCTGAGTATCTCGAAGCTGATCCGTGCGTCGTCCGGGTCGACCCAGGTGGTGCCCGCGGTCAGTCGGGCATCCAGCAGGTTCATCGGCACCGTGCCCACGCTCTCATAGCGCATCAGCCCCTCCGGATCATGCCTCACATACATGTATCCGGGCGGGTCCAGAGGATCGGAGCCCTTGGTGAGCACCTCGAACCAGGGAACGCCGCTGATCGGCGCCTGGCGCGAGACGGTGAGTGTCATCGTGATCGGCTCGCCGGCCCTGGTGGCGGCGTTGGGAGTGACCTCGGTGCCCGTGTACTCCCAGTGGTTGCCGATAGATAGCGGCCAGTAAGACGCCGTCGGAAGGATCGGCATCGCGGCCACTTCCACGGTGACCGTATTGCTGTCGACCCCGTTGTAGGACGCGGACACCTGAGCGGTGCCGGCCGCGACGGCCGTCACCACTCCCCCGTCGGAGACCGTCGCCACTCCCGTCGCCGACGACGTCCAGGCCGCCAGTGCGGTGACGGTTGACTGGGTTTCGTCGTCGTGGATCGCCACCGCCTCCAGTGCCACGATGTCACCGGCCCGGGCATTTAGTTCGGTCGGTGACAGCGTGATGGACACCACCCGCGCCACCCCGTCGTCCAGGCTACCACAGCCACTGATGTGGAAAATAGCGAGGGCCGCGAACACCAATAGCAGCAGCGTCCGCCGCGTTGGCTTCCGGACTGGGGCCATGCGTTGTCCCATCCACCAGGCTTCGAGGTGATCCCGTTGCGTGCTCATTCTACATCAAGGGGCCTCTGGGCGCAACCCGAACCGGCCTCTCCCGCGCAATCCCGGTCGTCCTCGGTGGCATCCTCGTCGCCGATGGGGAGAATCACGGGCACGACCATAGGCCGACGGCCGGTGAGAGCCCCGATTCGCTTGCCCACGGAAGACCGCATCTTCTCGTACAGAAGCTCCGGGTCGACGACGTCATCATCGGCCAGGCGCTCGTAGGTGGCCAGGACCTCGTCCTTGAGGTCATCGATGATGTCCTGGGCCGCGGACATGTATACAAAGCCCCGGGAGTAGATCTCGGGCCCTCCGACGACTTCCATGGTCTCACGGTCCAGGGCCAGCACCGGCAGGACGATGCCGTCCTCGGCCAGGCTCTGTCGGTCGGCCAGCACAACGTCTCCCACGTCCCCAACTCCGAGCCCGTCCACGTTCAGGGCTCCGCCGGCGACGTTGGCGACACGCTTCGCCACGCGGTCCTTGAACTCCACTACGGCCCCCGGCTCCATGAGAATGCTGTGGTCCTTGGGGATGCCCATGGACTCGGCGAGATCGCGGAACAGCACCAGGTGGCGATAGTCGCCGTGCACGGGCATCACGTACTCGGGCTGCACCAGGCTGAGCATCAGCCGCAGCTCCTCACGGTTGCCGTGTCCCGAGACGTGAACGCCTTCATCCCGACCATAGATGACCCTGGCACCCTTGCGGAACAGGTTGTCCACGGTCCTGAGAATCGCGCTCTCGTTGCCCGGGATGGCGCTGGCGGAGATGACGACGGTATCGCCTTCGCCGGCCTCGAGCCATTTGTGGTCGCCGATAGCAATGCGGGTGAGAGCCGAGAACGGCTCGCCCTGGCTCCCGGCGGCGAGGATGGTCACCTCATCGGGCGGTAGGTCGTTCACCGCATCCACGGGTATCTCGCTGCCCGGCGGGATGTCCAGATAGCCCAGGCGCACGGCGGTCTGAATGTTCCGCGTCATGCTGCGACCGGCCACCGCCACTCGGCGCCCGGTGCGCGCCGAGTGCTGGAAGACCTGCTCGATGCGGGCGATGTGTGAGGCGAAACAGGTCACATAGATCCGGCCCCGGGCACCGGCGAAAATGCGCTCGAACACCCCGCCCACCTGGGCCTCCGAACCCGCGAAACCGGGCCTCTCGACGTTGGTGCAGTCCGACAGGAGCAGGATCGGATGCCGGCTGCCGAACTCGGCCAGCTTCGCGAAATCCGTCTGCACTCCGTCCAGCGGGGTGGTATCGAACTTGTAGTCTCCGGAGTGCACCACCAGGCCCTGGTCGGTGTGGATTCCCAGGGCCACTCCGTCGCGCACCGAGTGGTGCACCCGCACCAGCTCCACCTCGAAACTCCCGACGGATAGGGTGCTTCCTGCCTCCACGGTGATCAGCTCCGTCCCTTCCATGGGACGGAACTCACTCAGTCGGTTCTCGAGGAACCCCAGGGTCAGCGGGGTACCCCAGACACGGGTGGGCATCTGCTCCAGCAGAAACGGCAGGGCGCCGATGTGGTCCTCATGGCCATGGGTCAGGACGACCCCCACCACCCTATCGGCGTTGTCGAAGACATAGCTCATATCAGGGATGATCACATCCACCCCCGGCCGGTCGGCGTCAGGGAACATCAGGCCGCAGTCCACGATGAGCAGCTCGTCGTTTTGCTCGAACACCGTCATGTTTTTGCCGATGCTGCCGACGCCGCCTAGTGAAATCACTCGAAGAGGGGAACCGCTATGCTGGGAGAAGCTCATTTTCCTGAGTCGATACCTCGCTGTATGGCTGAACGCATCGCTCCGGGCCTACGTTCGCAGTGGCTGTATTTGTCGGCCGCAGCGCCAAGACAGGCCGGGGCCGCGGGCCGGTGGAACTCCGCAGCCCTGTGGGGCACTGCCGCAGGGGTGTGCACGGCAGGACCATGACCGGCCGAGACCGGCACACATCTCAGATGTGCTGATCGTGCATGCTCAGCGCGTCCCGGATGAAGCCCTCCAGCCGCGCCATATCTGCCACCAGCTCGGGCCGCAAGCTCTGCTGGTGCAGCGCGGCCGCAGGATGGTACAGGGGGACGAAGAGCTTCCCGTAAAGGTAACGGGGCTTGCCGTGCTCGCGACCGATGGAGGCGTTGGGGTCGATGAGCGCCTGGAGAGCCGGTCGGCCCAGGGTACACACGACCTTCGGGTTGATGGCGGCGATCTGGCCGAAGAGGAAGTCGCGACAGGCGGCCACCTCCTCCGGCAGAGGGTCGCGGTTGCCGGGAGGGCGACACTTGACGATGTTGGTGATGAAGACGTCCTGCCGCTGCAGGCCGGCTCTTGTGAGCAGTTCATCCAGGAGTTGTCCGGCCGGTCCTACGAAGGGCCGCCCCCGCAGATCTTCCTGTGCCCCGGGCGCTTCGCCGATCAGCATGATCCGCGCCTGCGGATCGCCTTCGCCGGGCACAGCCAGCGTGCGCGTCTCATGGAGAGCGCAACGCCGACACTGCCGGATTTCTGCGGCAATCTCATCGAGCATCGCCATGCTCCGACAGACGTTGTCGATCACCGGTGTCGCCGGCCGTGGCACGGGCCGTGCTAGGCCGGGCGAACTCCTGCAATAGCCGGTGGGTAGGCGGCAATCGCCCTCGTTGCGTACGAGCGGTGGCAAGGGCCTGCGTGCGGACACCTGCGGGCTCACGACTACTCTGGCTCGCGATTGCTACGCCCGGGCGATCCCCAGGGCCTCGCAGACCTGCCGGATTTGCGCCTGGTCCTTCTCGCTCGCGGGCACCACGGGCAGGCGCGACGGACCCACCGGGAAACCGCAGACCTCCAGACCGTACTTGACGCAGGCGGGATTGCCTGAGGACAAGAAGCAGGCCTCGAACATGTCCAGGAGCTTGTAGTGCAGTTGCCAGGCACGCCGGGTGTCCCCGGCATGGAAGGCGTGTATCATGTCCGCCATGTCCGGGCCCACCAGGTGCGAGACCACGCTGATGACACCGACGCAGCCCACCGCGAGCATGGGCAGGGTGACGGCGTCCTCGCCGGAATAGACGTCCAGGGAGTCGGGTTTGCCCGCGCAGATCCGGCTGATCTGGGTCATGTCGCCGGAGGCTTCTTTCAGTCCGACGACGTTGGGCAGATCGCGGGCCAGGCGCAGGACGGTGTCGGTCTCGATGTTCTTGCCCGTCCTGCCGGGAACGTTGTACAGCACCACCGGCAGATCGGTGGCCTGGCTGCAGGCCCGGAAGTGCTGATAGAGCCCTTCCTGGGAGGGTTTGTTGTAGTACGGCCCCACGAGCATCACGCCGTCAAGAATGCCCAGCTCGGAGGCGGCGCGGGTGAGCTCGATGGACTTATGGGTATCATTGCTGCCCGTGCCGCCGATCACGACAATGTCTGGGCCTACGGCATCCCGAACGGTCTTGAAAAGGTCCAGCTTCTCCTCGGCACTCAGTGTCGGCGACTCGCCCGTGGTGCCGGCCACCACAAGGCCGTCAGACTTGTGGGCAACCAGGTACTCCGCCAGTTCGGCGGCGCGCTTGCGATCGACGCTCAGATCGTCGGCGAACGGCGTCACCATCGCCGTCAGGGCGTAGCCCAGCCTGGCCATGTTTGCTTGTCTCCCTGTGTTGGTAGCTCGGGGCTTGGTGGGGGCCCTGGCTCGCGAGAACCGGGCCTGTGAGCCGAAGGAGACGGGGCGAGGGGCCCCGTCTCCTTCGGCCGCAGAGCAGTCACGTTAGGACTTCTTCTCCCGGAAGTACGCCTTGCCCTGCCCGGTGTCAAAGTCGCTGATCTCATCGGCTTTGCGCCCGGAAGCGGCTCCGGCATCGTGGCGCTCCCTGGATGACCCCTCTCGCGGGGTCCGACTGCCGCCGCCGCCGCGAGAGCCTCCCCTGGAGCCACCGCCCCGGGACGGCCCGCCACCGCTACCACCGCTGCTGCCTCCGCCGGGCGGCTTCGGCAGGAGCTCCTTGCGGCTCACGCGGACCTTGCCCTCGTCATCCACTTCGATGACCTTGACCTCGAGCTCGTCGCCCGGCTGCACCACGTCCTCGGTCTTGTTCACATGCTCCCAGGCCAGGTGCGAGATGTGCAGGAGCGCTTCGCGCCCGGGCATCAGCTCGACGAAGGCGCCGAAGGGCACGGTGCTGACCACCTTGGACTGGAACACCTCGCCCACCGCGATCTCCCGGGTCATGTCGGCGATCATCTGATGGGCCGCGGCCGCCTTCTCCCCGTCGGAGCCGAAGATGTAGGCCACACCCTCGTCGTCGATGTCCACCTGGACCTCGAACTGCTCCTGGATCTTGCGCACGTTCTTGCCGCCGGGGCCGATGACCATGCCGATCTTGTCCGAGGGCAAGTTGACGGTGAACATACGGGGGGCGTACTTGGATAGCTCGGCCCGCGGGTAAGGGATCGCCTCGGCCATGGCGTCCAGGATGCCCAGACGCGCCTGCAAAGCGACATCCAGGGCGTCCTTGCACACCGGCAGGGGAATGCCCCGATCGAGCTTGGTGTCCACCTGTATGGCGTTGATGCCCTCGCGGGTCCCCGCCACCTTGAAGTCCATGTGTCCCAGGAAATCCTCGACGGCCTGCATATCGGCGAAGGCCCGGTAGTGCTCCAGGTCGCGATAGACAAGCCCCACCGAGATACCCGCGACGGGAGCCTTGATCGGCACGCCGGCGTCCATCAAGGACAGCGTTGTGGCACAGGCGCTGGCCATGGAGGTGGAAGCGTCGCCTCCGAGGACCTCAGAGACACACCGCATGGTGTACGGAAAGTCGGCGTCTTCGGGCAGCACGTACTCGATGGCCTTGCCCGCCAGGGCCCCATGCCCGACCTCGCGCCGCCCCGGTGCGCGCAAAGCGCGTACCTCGCCCACGCAGAAGGGCGGGAAGTTATAGTGGTGCATGAAATGCGTGTACTCTTCCTCGTCCAGGGAGCGCACCAGCTTCTGATCGCGCCAGGCGCCGAGCGTGGTGAGGGTAAGCACCTGGGTGTCGCCGCGGGTGAACAGACCAGAGCCGTGGGTGCGGGGAGTGATGCCGACCTCGCAGGTGAGGGCCCGGACCTCATCGAAGCCCCTGCCGTCCACCCGGCGATCCTCATCGATCACCACCTGCTGCAGGCGTTCCTTCTGTACCTTCTCGAATACGTACTCCAGGTCCGGGGTCTTGGACTGCAGCTCCTCGGGCAGGGCGGCGAGGATCTCCTTGCGCAGCGCCGCCGCCTCGAGATTGCGCTCCTGCTTGTCGGCGACCTCGATATTGGCCCGCACTCTGTCGAGGAACTGCGACATCACCACATCCACGAGGGTCGGGTCCGGCTCCCAGAGGGGGAAGTCGCCCTTGGGCTTGCCCACGAGCTTCCTGAGCTCCTCGATGGCCTCGCTCACCGGCTGGCAGGCCTGGAAGCCCATCTCGAAGGCCTCGTAGACCTGCTGTTCGGGAATCTGGTCGCCCTCCATCTCGATGTCCACGAAGCCCTCACGGGTGGCGGCGACGATGAGATCGAAGGCGCCGGTGCCGAGATTCTCGTGGGGAGGATTGAGCGCCAGTTCTCCGTCGATGCGGCCCACCTGGGCGGCGCCGAAGGGGCCGTTGAAGGGCACCCGGGAGATGTGCAGGGCCGCGCTGGCTCCGATCATCCCCACCAGGGCGATGGAGGAGGTGCCTTCCACCGACAGGGGTGTCACGATGACCTGCACATCATTGCGCAGGCCGGAGGGGATCAGGGGGCGGATGGGGCGGTCCACGGAGCGCCCCATGATGGTTGTCTCATCCGAGGGCTTGCCTTCGCGTTTGAAAAATCCCCCCGGGATCCGGCCCACGGCGTACATCTTCTCCTCGAAGTCGACCCGCAGGGGGAGGAAGGGCAGTGTGGTGGGCTCGTCGGTCACGTTGACCGTGACCAGCGCCATCGTCTCTCCGTAGGTGGTGAGGATGGCGGCGTCAGACTGCAGTGCCAGCCGCCCGACTTCAAACGTCAACTCGCGACCGGCAAAGTCGGTACTTACTTTCTGGGCCATCAAAGGTCCTCCTGAGCCCGGTCAGAGGACGAAGGGGAGAAAAGCTGCGAGGAAACAGGGAAAACAGGGGGCGTGGGCCGCCCCGTGGATGGGGAGTAGCGCCGTCGCAGACAACGCAAATACCGCGCCCAAGCACAGCCTGCGCGCGGCGTGAGAGCATCTGTCGCCGGGTAACCTGCGCCGTGCAGCTCGCTACCGCCCCAAGCCTCGATGACACCACCAACGTCTCGGCCCCTGCTTTCCCTGATTCCCCGTAGTCTCCCGGAGGTCCTCTAACCGGAATTGGGCATAAGAGCCCTTGTTATCAGACCGCGCCGGCGAACAGTCGCCGGCGCGGCTCGTACACCTGTCTAGCGGCGGATACCCAGATCGGCGATAAGCGCCCGGTACCGCTCGATGTTCTTGTTCCGCAGGTAGTTCAGCAGCCTGCGGCGCTGCCCGACCATCTTCAGCAGACCACGGCGGGAGTGGTGGTCCTTGCGGTGGGTCCGTAGATGCTCGGTGAGGTACTGGATGCGGCTGGTGAGAAGCGCGATCTGCACCTCGGGTGAACCTGTGTCACTGGCGTGCTGCTTGTACTTGTCGATGACGCCCTGCTTGTCGTCCTTGGACAGCATTACGTGCCACCTCTTGGTTTCCATTACGGTCCATCCGGGGGTGGTAAGCCCGGGGACCGCCGGCGCATGGTGGAAGCGGATGCCGCCTGCCGCGCCGCTCGTCGGAACCTCGAGCAGCCCAGCGCGGGGTCCTGCGCCGATAGCATTATGATAGCACAGGGAGGAAGCGAAGTAAAGCGCACTGGGCCTGTGGGCCTGTGGGGAGTGGAGCGCTCGCCGGGAACCCGCGCAAGAGCGATACCGGCTCTTGGCCGGTCGCGGCGTGGGCCGGGAACTCAGACCGTGCAGTTTTCGGGAAGGCGCCTGCTCACCTCGCCTCCGCCCCAGTCCCGACTCTCGGCGTCTCTTCGAGCCGCCTGTACTCAGATTCGCAAGGCGTGACCGGCGGAGAATCGCCAGCCCGACGCCGAGCCTGTTGATCGACTTGGCGGGCTTCAGAACTCAGATTATGCAGGTTCCGGGCAGGCGCCGATTCACGTCACCTCACCCCCCCG